>NZ_JBVHVT010000064.1:29219-52913 GCF_055564695.1 Streptomyces sp. NPDC029014 | reverse complement strand
GGACGTGTAGCACTGGTATCTTGCGTATGGTGCTGGGGCGGTGGTGTGTTGCCGGCAGCCCCCCGCGGGGCCGGGGTGCGTGCGCCGCGCCCCCCCCCCCCCCCCCCCCCCCCCCCCCCCGGTGGCCGGTGGTGCCGTCAGGCCAGTGGTCAGCTGACCTTCTTGGCGCCCTGGATGGCCTTGGCCAGGTCCTCCAGGATCTTGGTGCACTTCTCGTAGGAGTAGATCGGCTCGGTCACGCGCGGGGCGACCTGGCCGGCCTTGACGGCGGGCAGCTCGTTCCAGGTCGGCTTGGCCTTCAGGTCCTCCGGCTGCGCGGTGCCGGTGCGGTTGTCGAGCAGGACCAGGTCGGCCTTGTACTTGCCGGCGTTCTCCCAGCTGAGGCTCTCGAAGAAGCCGCCCTGGTCGAGCTTGTCCTTCTCCGGGACGACGAACTCGACGCCCAGGGTCTCGAAGTACTTCAGGTCGGCCGAGGTCTTCGGGGTGGAGACGTAGAACAGGTCGGCGGTGCCGGAGCCGACGAGCACCTTGATGCCCGGGTTGGCCTTCGTGGCCTCGCGGACCTTGCCGGCGGCGGCCTCGAAGGCGGCCTTGGCGTCGACGGTCTTCTTGGTGTTCAGGTCGGCGCCCAGGGCCTTGGCCAGGTCGGCCGTGCGCTGCAGGGCCTTGTCCATGGAGGCGTCGCCGCCCGTGCCGATCGCGGCGGCCGGGGCCAGCTTCAGGATCTTGTCCTT
This sequence comes from Streptomyces sp. NPDC029014, assembly GCF_055564695.1. Taxonomy (NCBI): domain Bacteria; kingdom Bacillati; phylum Actinomycetota; class Actinomycetes; order Kitasatosporales; family Streptomycetaceae; genus Streptomyces; species Streptomyces sp. NPDC029014. Next base: position 52,179 of record NZ_JBVHVT010000064.1, on the reverse strand, counting down.
GGAGGCCTCGGGGACGTACCAGTAGGTGCCGTCCCAGGTGTTGGTGACGAGCAGCTCGGGCTGGAGGGAGGCGTACTTCTCGACGTTGAACTCGTCGTAGACGTTGCCGAGGATCTCGACCTTGGAGATGTCCATCGAACCGGCCGTCACGTCCGGCTTTCCGTCGGCGGTCTTGGTCGGGCCGAAGACGCCCTTGACCTGGACGCCGTAGTCGTAGAGCGCGGCGGCGGTGCCGGTGTAGGCGACGACGTTCTTCGGCTGGGCCTTGAGGCTGACGTCCTTGCCGAGGTCGTCCTTGAACGTCCAGGCGCCCGAGGCCGCGGAGCCCTTGTCCTTGTCGCTCTCGCTCTTCGCCGAGTCGGAGCCACCGCACGCGGTCAGTGCCGCGACGAGGCCGAGGGCACCGCCGGCGGCGATGAGGCCGCGACGGGAGAGGGGAGAGGTACGGGACTTGGGCATTGTGATGTCCGCTTTCAGTACGTGCCGGGCGGCCACTGGGCCGTTCGGTGGGAAGGTTAGCCTAACCTTGGCTGAAAACGGTAAGGGGGCCCTAAGTTTTCTCGGGCCCCCTTCTGCTATGTCCGGGTTCAGGCCGAGAAGCCCAGCTCCCGGGCGATGAGCATGCGCTGCACCTCGCTGGTGCCCTCGCCGATCTCCAGGATCTTCGAGTCGCGCCACATCCGGGCCACCGGGTACTCGTTCATGAACCCGTAGCCGCCGTGGATCTGCGTGGCCTCACGCGCGTTGTCGACCGCGACGGTCGAGGAGTACAGCTTCGCGATCGCCGCCTCCTTCTTGAACGGCTCGCCCGCCACGAGGCGGGAAGCGGCGTCGCGCCAGCCGATTCGAGCCATGTGCGCGCGCATCTCCATGTCCGCCAGCTTGAACTGGACGGCCTGGTTGTCGCCGATGGGCCGGCCGAACGCCTGCCGCTCCTTGGCGTACTTGACCGACTCGTCCACACAGCCCTGCGCCAGGCCCGTGGCCAGCGCCGCGATGGCGATCCGGCCCTCGTCGAGGATCCGCAGGAACTGGGCGTACCCGCGGCCCTCCTGGCCCACCAGGTTCGCCAGCGGCACCCGGACGCCGTCGAAGGACAGCTCACGGGTGTCGGAGGCGTTCCAGCCGACCTTCGAGTACGGGGCCGCCACCGTGAAGCCGGGGGTGCCGGAGGGGACGATGATGGAGGAGATCTCCGGGCGGCCGTCCTCCTTGCGTCCGGTCACCGCGGTGACCGTGACCAGGCCGGTGATGTCCGTACCCGAGTTGGTGATGAAGCACTTCGAGCCGTTGATGACCCACTCGTCGCCGTCGCGGACGGCGGTGGTGCGGGTGCCGCCGGCGTCACTGCCCGCACCCGGCTCGGTCAGGCCGAAGGCGCCGAGCATCTCGCCCGCGCACAGCTTCGGGAGCCACTGCTCCTTCTGCTCCTGCGTACCGAAGAGGTAGATCGGCATGGCGCCCAGCGAGACGCCCGCCTCCAGGGTGATCGCGACCGAGGAGTCGACGCGGGCCAGCTCCTCCAGGGCGATGCCGAGGGCGAGGTAGTCGCCGCCCATGCCGCCGTACTCCTCGGGGAAGGGCAGCCCGAACAGGCCCATGCTGCCCATCTCGCGGACGATCTCGTAGGGGAACTCGTGCCGCTCGTAGAAGTCGCCGATCTTGGGCGCGACGACGTCGTGCGCGAACGCCTCCACGGTGCGGCGGAGTTCCTCGTGTTCGGAGGAGAGCCGGTGGTCGAGGGACATGTCTTCGTTACTCCTTGTGGGAGAGGGCGCGGACGGTTCGGGAGGGGCTGGGACGCCCCAACTGCTCGGCCATCCACGCGCTCGTGGCGGTGAGGGCGGCCAGGTCGACCCCGGTCTCGATGCCGAGGCCGTCGAGCATCCACACCAGGTCCTCGGTGGCGAGGTTCCCGGTGGCGCTCTTCGCGTACGGGCAGCCGCCGAGGCCGCCGGCGGAGGCGTCGACCGTGGTCACGCCGTGCTGGAGCGCGGCGAGGGTGTTGGACAGTGCCTGGCCGTAGGTGTCGTGGAAGTGCACGCCGATCCGGTCGGTCGGCACGCCCTCCTCGTTGAGCTCGGACAGGAGCGCCTGCACGTGCCCGGGAGTGGCGACGCCGATGGTGTCGCCGAGGCTCAGCTCGTCGCAGCCGAGGTCGAGCAGGGCCTTGGCGACCCGGACCACCTGGTGGACCGGGACCGCCCCCTCCCACGGGTCGCCGAAGCACATGGACAGGTAGCCCCGCACATGCGCCTTCCCCTGCTTGGCCCGGGCCACGACGGGCTCGAACATGGCCAGGGACTCGGCGACCGTCCGGTTGAGGTTGCGCGAGGCGAAGGTCTCCGTCGCCGAGCCGAACACGGCGATCCGGTCCGCGCCGAGGGCCAGCGCCCGGTCGAGCCCGCGCTCGTTGGGCACCAGCACCGGCAGCTGCACCCCGGCCCGGGCCAGGTCGTCGAGCTGCGGGAACAGCTCCTCCGCGTCGGCCAGTTGGGGCACCCACCTGGGGTGGACGAAGCTGGTGGCCTCGACCGTGGTCAGCCCGGCCGCGGCCATCCGGTGGATGAACTCGGCCTTGACCGCGGTCGGCACGGCCGACTTCTCGTTCTGCAGCCCGTCGCGGGCGCCGACCTCGTGGATCCGCACCCGAGCGGGGAGTCCGGCGGCCGGGACGGCCATGGGCAGCCCGTTCACGCGCCCTCCTCCTCTACGTCCTCGGGGGTGACCACGGCCAGGACCTGGTCCATGGCGACCGTGGTGCCGGGGGAGACGTCCAGCTCGGTGACGGTGCCGGCGTGCGGGGCGGAGATGACGTGCTCCATCTTCATCGCCTCGACGACGAGCAGGCTCTGACCGGCCTCGACCCGGTCGCCGACCGCGACCTTGACGACGGTGACCGTGCCCGGCATCGGCGCCGCGAGGGTGTCGGCCCCCGCGTGGCCGCGGCCGCCGAGGGCTGCCGCCACCGGGTCGTGGTGCTGGACGTGCCAGCTGTCGCCGTCGCGGCCGAGCCAGGTCCCCTCCGGGGAGGGGGCGTGGCTGAAGGCGTGCGTGACGCCGTCGAGTTCGATGGTGAGGCGGTCGGCGGTGAGGCTGACGATCCGGCCCGCGGCCAGCCCACCGGGGCCCTGCCCCGGACCCCGCGCCTCAATCGCCGGCGGGGCTTGATCGGGCCGCCCCTCGCCGTCGAGTGCGAGCTCCAGTTCCGCGCCCCGTCGGCGGGCGCGGACCGCGACCGGGTCCTGGCCCGGGAGGCGGAAGTGGTGCACCGTCCACGCCGGGGTGCCGCCCAGGCGCCAGCCATCGCCCGCCGAGAACGGATCGGCCCAATCCGGGCCCGCCGGGTGGGGGAAGGAGCCCTGCGCCAGTAGCGCGGCCGCCGCGTACACCTCCGCCGGCACGCCCTCCGGGAGCATCGAGGCCAGGTCCCGCTCGACCAGCCCGGTGTCCATGTTCCCGGAGACCACGTCCGGGTGGGCCAGCAGCCTTCGCAGGAAACCGGCGTTCGTCTGCACGCCCAGGATCACGGTGTCGGCCAGCGCCCCGCGCAGCACCCGCAGCGCGGCGGCCCGGTCCGGCCCGTACGCGATCACCTTCGACAGCATCGGGTCGTACGTGGAACCCACGTCCACCCCGGCCGTCAGCCCGGAGTCCGTCCGCACCGTCCGCCCCGACGGCTCCGCCAGCGCCAGCACCGTGCCGCCCGACGGCAGGAAGCCGCGGGCCGGGTCCTCCGCGCAGATGCGGGCCTCGATGGCGTGCCCGGTCAGCGTGACGTCGTCCTGCGTGAGGCCGAGCTCGCCGCCGGCCGCCACCCGCAGCTGGAGCTCCACCAGGTCCAGGCCGGTGATCAGCTCCGTCACCGGGTGCTCCACCTGGAGCCGGGTGTTCATCTCCATGAAGTAGTACGAGGAGGGGTCCCCGCCGGGGACGATGAACTCCACCGTGCCCGCGCCGACGTACCCGCACGCCCGCGCCGCCTCCACCGCCGCCGCACCCATCGCGGCGCGGATCTCCGGGGTCAGCAGGACCGAGGGGGCCTCCTCGATGACCTTCTGGTGGCGCCGCTGGAGGGAGCACTCGCGCTCGCCCAGGTGCACCACGTTGCCGTGGGCGTCGGCCATCACCTGGATCTCGATGTGCCGCGGCCGGTCCACCCAGCGCTCCACCAGCAGCGTGTCGTCGCCGAAGGAGGAGCGGGCCTCGCGGCGGGCCGCGGCGATCTCGTCCGCGAGCACCGCCCCGTCACGGACCAGGCGCATGCCCTTGCCGCCGCCGCCCGCGGAGGGCTTGAGCAGCACCGGCATGCCGATCTCCTCGGCGGCCGCGACGAGTTCGGCGTCGGTCAGGCCGCTGCCGGAGGAGCCGGGGACCACGGGCACGCCCGCGGCCCGGACGGTCTCCTTCGCCCGGATCTTGTCGCCCATCAGGGAGATTGCGGACGCGGGCGGGCCGATGAAGGCCAGGCCGGCCCCGGCGCAGGCCTCGGCGAAGGCCGCGTTCTCGGCGAGGAAGCCGTAGCCGGGGTGGACGGCCTCGGCGCCGGTGCGCCGGGCCGCGTCGAGCAGCCGCTCCACGGACAGGTAGCTCTCGGCGGCCGCGGCCGGCCCGATCCGGACGGCCGTGTCGGCCTCCCGGACGTGGCGGGCGTCCGCGTCGGCGTCGCTGAAGACGGCCACGGACCGGATCCCGAGCTCCCGCAGGGTGCGGATGACCCGGACCGCGATCTCGCCCCGGTTGGCCACAAGGACAGTGCTGAACATTGGGGTCCTCACGTCACAGGTCTCGGGTCACATACGGAAGATGCCGAAGGCCGGCTGCGCCGGGTCCCTCTGCGGCAGCGGCGCGTTCGCGCACGCGGTCAGCGCCAGGCCCAGCACCTGCCGGGTCTCCAGGGGGTCGATGACGCCGTCGTCCCACAGCCGGGCGGTGGCGTAGTAGGCGTTGCCCTGCTCCTCGTACTGGGCGCGGACCGGGGCCTTGAAGGCCTCCTCGTCCTCCAGCGGCCATTCCTGGCCGGCGGCCTCCAACTGGTCGCGCTTGACCGTGGCCAGGACGGAGGCGGCCTGCTCGCCGCCCATCACCGAGATCTTGGCGTTGGGCCACATCCACAGGAAGCGGGGGCTGTACGCCCGCCCGCACATCGAGTAGTTGCCCGCGCCGTACGAGCCGCCGACGACCACCGTCAGCTTCGGCACGCGCGTGCAGGCCACGGCGGTGACCATCTTCGCGCCGTGCTTGGCGATGCCGCCGGCCTCGTAGTCGCGGCCGACCATGAAGCCGGAGATGTTCTGGAGGAACAGCAGCGGGATCCCGCGCTGGTCGCACAGCTCGATGAAGTGGGCGCCCTTCTGGGCGGATTCGGCGAAGAGGATGCCGTTGTTGGCGATGATGCCGACCGGGTGGCCGTGGATCCGGGCGAAGCCGGTGACCAGCGTGGTGCCGAACTCCGCCTTGAACTCCTGGAAGCGGGAGGCGTCGACGATCCGGGCGATGATCTCGCGGGCGTCGTAGGGGGTGCGGGAGTCGACGGGGACCGCGCCGTACAGGCCGTACGGGTCCACCTTCGGCTCCTCGGCCGGCTCCACCGACCAGGGCAGGGCCCCGCGCTCGGGCAGGGTCGCCACGATGTTCCGCACGATCCGCAGCGCGTGCGCGTCGTCCTCCGCCAGGTGGTCGGTCACACCGGAGACACGGCTGTGCACCTCACCGCCGCCGAGCTCCTCGGCCGTGACCACCTCGCCGGTGGCGGCCTTCACCAGCGGCGGGCCGCCCAGGAAGATCGTGCCCTGGTTGCGGACGATCACGGCCTCGTCGCTCATCGCCGGCACGTACGCGCCGCCCGCGGTGCAGGAGCCGAGGACGGCCGCGATCTGCGGGATGCCGGCGCCGGACATCCGGGCCTGGTTGTAGAAGATGCGGCCGAAGTGCTCGCGGTCGGGGAAGACCTCGTCCTGCATGGGGAGGAAGGCGCCGCCCGAGTCCACCAGGTACAGGCAGGGGAGACGATTCTCCAGCGCCACCTCCTGGGCCCGCAGGTGCTTCTTGACGGTCATCGGGTAGTAGGTGCCGCCCTTGACCGTGGCGTCGTTCGCGACGATCACGCACTCGCGGCCGCTGACCCGGCCGATGCCGGCGATCACCCCGGCGGCCGGGGCCGCGCCCCCGTACATGCCCTCGGCGGCCAGCGGGGCCAGTTCGAGGAAGGGGGAGCCCGGGTCCAGGAGGGTGTCCACCCGGTCGCGGGGCAGCAGCTTGCCGCGTGCGGTGTGCCGGGCGCGGGCCTTCTCACCGCCGCCGAGCCGGGCCGCGTCCAGGCGGGCGCGCAGGCCCTCGGCGAGTTCGCGGTGGGCGGCCTCGTTGGTGCGCCAGGCCTCGGACGCCGGATCGGCGGCGCTCGTGAGGACGGGTGCCTGCTGCATCGGTCGAGCTCCCTTGCTCGGTCCACGCGGTTAATGACCGTTAACCTCTGTGGAGCCAAGGTTAACGACCGCTAACGGCCCCTGTCTAGAATGGATTCCCATGAGCACTTCAGCGGCCGCCCCGACCCGTCGCGAGCAGATCCTCAGTGAGGCCGCCCGCCTCTTCGCCGAACGCGGGTTCCACGGCGTCGGCGTCGACGAGATAGGCGCAGCCGTGGGTATCAGCGGCCCCGGCCTGTACCGGCACTTCGCGGGCAAGGACGCCATGCTCGCCGAACTGCTCGTCGGCATCAGCGAGCGGCTGCTGACCGGCGGGCGCCGCCGGGTGGAGGAGGCCGACGGGGACCCCGCCGTGGTCCTGGCCTCGCTGATCGACGGCCACATCGACTTCGCGCTCGACGACCGCGCGCTGATCACCCTGCACGACCGGGAGCTCGACCGGCTCCGCGAGGCCGACCGCAAGCTCGTGCGCCAGCTCCAGCGCAAGTACGTCGAGCTGTGGGTGGACGTCGTACGGGCCCTGCACCCGCAGGTCGGCGAGGCCGAGGTGCGGGTCGCCGTGCACGCCGTCTTCGGCCTGCTGAACTCCACCCCGCACCTGGCGTCGCTGGGCCGGGAGGCGACGGAGTCGCTGCTGCGCCGGCTCGCCCACGGCGCCTTCGGGGCGTTGACCGCGTGACACGACGCGTCCGACGGCTGGGATGGAACCGACGCATCCGGGGTCGCGGCGGCAGAATGGGCCGCATGCCGAAGCCGATAGAGACGTCCGTACCCACCCGCGCCGAGCTCGTCGAACACCTGGTTCGCACGCGGATCGCCGGACAGGTCGCCACCCCGCGCGAGAACAACCTCGACCACTACCGCAAGCTCGCCAACGGCGACCGGCACTACTGGCTCGGCCTGGAACTGGGCGATCGCTGGACCGACGAGCAGGACGTGCTCGCGGTGATGGCCGAGCGCTGCGGCGTCGTCGACGACCCCGAGCACCGGCAGGGCCAGGACACCATCGACCCGGAACTGACCGTGGCCGGCCTCGACCGGATGGCGGCCCGGCTGCGCAAGGCGGCCCTGGACCGCCAGCGCGTCCTGCTGGCCACCGGCCACCCCGGCGGCCTGCTCGACGTCCACCGGGCCACCGCCGACGCCCTGCGGGCGGCGGGCTGCGAGATCGTCGTGATCCCGTCCGGGCTGACGGCCGACGAGGCCTCGGTGTGGCAGTTCGCCGACATCGCCGTACTGGAGCGGGGCGCCACCCTGTGGCACACCCACTCCCCGGCGCCGATGGCCGCGATCCTCGACGGCCTCGCCGCGGCCGGCCGCCCCCTGCCCGACCTGGTCGTCGCCGACCACGGCTGGGCGGGCTGCGCCGCGCAGCGCGGGCTCGACGCGGTCGGGTACGCGGACTGCAACGACCCCGCCCTGTTCCTCGGCGAGGCGGAGGGCACCCTCCAGGTGGTGGTCCCGCTGGACGACCACGTCCGCGACCCGCGCTTCTACGACCCGATGGTCGCGTACCTGCTGGACGCGGCGGGCCTCCTGGAGGGCTGAACCCCCGGGCCCCCCTCCGGCGGACGTGCGCGCGGCGCACCGTCCGCCGGGGTCGCCCCGGCCTCAGGGGGCGAGGGGCAGCCGGCGCTTGTGGTCGGTCAGGCGGTAGCGGCGGACGATCGTCCCGAAGGCCCGCTCGTCGACCGGCTTGCCCTCCAGGAAGTCGTCGATCTGGTCGTACGTGACCCCGAGCGCGTCCTCGTCGGCCTTGCCCGGGTCGAGGGTCTCCAGGTCGGCCGTCGGCGTCTTCCACACCAGCTCGGCGGGCGCGCCCAGCGCGTCGGCCACGGCGCGCACCCGCCGCTTGGTCAGACCGGTCAGCGGGACCACGTCCGCGGCGCCGTCGCCGAACTTGGTGAAGAAGCCGGAGACCGCCTCGGCGGCGTGGTCGGTGCCGACGACCAGGCCGTCGTGCGCGCCGGCCACCGCGTACTGGGCGATCATGCGCTGCCGGGCCTTGATGTTGCCGTGCACGAAGTCCTGGTGGTGGGCGTCGCGGAAGACCACGCCGGCGGCCGCCGAGGCGTCGAGGGCGGCGTCGCTGGCGGGCTTGATGTCCACGGTCAGCACGTGGTCGGCCCGGATGAAGGACAGCGCGAGCTGCGCGTCGTGCTCGTCGGCCTGGACCCCGTAGGGCAGCCGCATCGCGTAGAACGCCGCCTCGTGCCCGGCGGCCCGGGCGCGCTCGACCGCGAGCTGGCACAGCCGGCCGGTGGTGGTCGAGTCCACGCCGCCGCTGATGCCGAGCACGAGGGAGCGCAGACCGGTGGAGGTCAGCCGCTCGGTGAGGAAGGCCACCCGGCGCTCGATCTCCCGCTCGGCGTCGAAGGTCTCGGCGACCTCCAGTTCCCGGGCGATCTCCTGCTGCAGGGCGATGGACGCCGGCTCGCTCACGTCTGCTCCTTGTTCCGGCCGTTCCGGCCGCGGTGGGCTGTCGCGCCCACCCTACCCAGGGGGTGTCCGGGGGCCGGTGCCTGCTGCCCGCCGGGACCGCGCGACCCGGGCGCGTCAGGCGCGCGGTACGCGGACGACGCCCTCCTGGATCACCGTCACGGCCAGCCGGCCGTCCTGCGTCCAGATGCGGGCCTGGCCCAGGCCCCGGCCGCCGTGAGAGGTGGGGGAGTCCTGGTCGTACAGCAGCCACTCGTCGGCCCGGAACGGCCGGTGGAACCACATCGCGTGGTCCAGCGAGGCCCCCACCACGTCGCCGACCGCCCAGCCGCCCCGGCCGTGCGCGAGCAGCACCGAGTCGAGCAGGGTCATGTCCGACACGTACGTGGCCAGGCAGGTGTGCAGCAGCGGGTCGTCGCCCGCCAGCTTCCCGGCGGTGCGGAACCACACCTGCGAGCGGGGCTCCACCGGCTCGCCGATGGTGCCCCACGGCGGGGTGGTCGCGTACCGCAGGTCCACCGCGCCGCGCGCCTCCAGCAGCCGCTCCACCGTGCCCGGGTCCCGGAACAGGTCCCGGTAGGCGTGCAGCGCCTCGGCCGCGGTCGGCAGGCTCTCCGGATCCGGCGCCTGCGGCATCCCGACCTGGTGGTCGAGGCCTTCCTCGTACACCTGGAAGGAGGCCGAGAGGTGGAAGATCGGCTGGCCGTGCTGGACGGCGACGACCCGCCGCGTGGTGAAGGAGCGCCCGTCGCGGATCCGGTCCACGGAGTAGACGATGGGCGCGCCCGGGTCGCCCGTGCGCAGGAAGTACGAGTGGAGCGAGTGCGCGGTGCGGTCCGCGGGCACGGTCCGGCCGGCCGCGACCAGCGCCTGGGCCGCGACCTGTCCGCCGAACACGCGCGGCACCAGGGAGGTGCGGCTCGTGCCGCGGAAGATGTTCTCCTCGATCTGCTCCAGGTCGAGCAGATCGAGGAGATCGGTGAGTGCCTCGCTCAAGGGGACTTACAGCCCCATCGACTTGGCGATGATCGACTTCATGATCTCGCTGGTGCCGCCGTAGATGCGGTTGACGCGGTTGTCCGCGTACAGGCGGGCGATCGGGTACTCGTTCATGTAGCCGTAGCCGCCGTGCAGCTGGAGGCAGCGGTCGATGACGCGGTGCGCGACCTCGGTGCAGAACAGCTTCGCGGAGGCGGCCTCGGCCGGCGTCAGCTCGCCCGCGTCCAGGGCCTCCAGGGCGCGGTCGGCGACGGCCTGGGCGGCGTCCACCTCGGCCTGGCAGGCGGCCAGCTCGAACTTGGTGTTCTGGAAGTGGGCGACCGGCTTGCCGAAGACGGTGCGCTCGGTCACGTACTGCTGGGCGAACCGGACGGCCGCGGCGGCCTGGGCGTACGCGCCGAAGGCGATGCCCCAGCGCTCGGAGGCCAGGTTGTGGCCGAGGTAGTAGAAGCCCTTGCCCTCCTCGCCGAGCAGGTCCTCGACCGGGACCTTGACGTCGACGAACGCCAGCTCGGCGGTGTCGGAGGTCTTCAGGCCGAGCTTGTCGAGCTTGCGGCCGATGGAGTAGCCCTCGGACTTGGTGTCCACGGCGAACAGGGAGATGCCGAAGCGGCGGTCGTCCTCGCTCGGGGCGGAGGTGCGGGCGCAGACGATGACGCGGTCGGCGTGCACACCGCCGGTGATGAACGTCTTGCTGCCGTTGAGGACGTAGTGCGTGCCGTCCTCGGAGAGCTTGGCGGTGGTCTTCATGCCCGCGACGTCGGAGCCGGTGCCCGGCTCGGTCATCGCCAGCGCCCACATCTCCTCACCGGAGACGAACTTCGGCAGGAAGCGCTTCTTCTGCTCGTCGGTGGCGAGCATCTTGATGTAGGGCAGGGCGAGCAGCACGTGCACGCCGGAGCCGCCGAAGTTCACGCCCGCGCGGGAGGTCTCCTCGTACAGGACGGCCTCGAACTTGTGGGTGTCCAGGCCGGCGCCGCCGAACTCCTCGGGGACGTTGATGCCGAAGACGCCCAGCTCGCCGAGCTTGTAGTAGAAGTCGCGGGGCGCCTGGCCGGCGGCGAACCACTCGTCGTAGACGGGTACGACCTCGGCCTCGATGAAGGCGCGGATGGTCTCCCGGAAGGCCTCGTGGTCCTCGTTGAACACCGTACGGCGCACGGCCGGCTCCCTTCGTCGCGGCGGTCCGCCGCTTATGTCTAAGCGCTTGCTCATACAAAGTTACCGGCGAGTTGTCGACTCTGTCCAGAGTTCCGCAGACGGTATGACGAGCGCCACCTCCCCAGGTAGGGGGCCCGGCGCCGCCCTCGGGGCCGACCCTGCCAACTCCCCTGACCCGCCCACTGGTTACCCCCAGGGGGCGACTCCTCTCCACGAAGGATCCGACAGGCCCCGAACGATCACCAGGATGGAAGCCGACCGACACGAACAAGCCAGGAGCCCGCATGAACCGCCGCACGCGCACCATCCTCGCCGCCGCCCTCCTCCTCGGCCTCACCGCCGGCCCCCTGGGCGCCACCGCCCACGCCGTCCCCGCCGCCGTCACCACCCAGGGCCCCGACACCGCCGCCCTGCGCAAGGCCCTCGCCGGCCTCCCGGACCAGGACGCCACCGCCGCCCTGATCCGGGTCGGCGGGAACGGCCGCTGGACCGGCACGGCCGGCGTGCGCGACCTGCGCACCGGGGCCCCCGCCCTCGCCGACGCCCGCTTCCGGGCCGGCTCCACCACCAAGGTCGTCACCGCGGCCCTCGTCCTCCAGCTCGCCGCCGAAGGCGAGGTCGACCTGAACGCCCCGGCCCGCCGCTACCTCCCGGACGTCCTCCCGGCCGCCTTCGACCAGGTCACGGTCCGCCACCTGCTCAACTTCACCAGCGGCATCCAGCCGGGCGTCGACTTCGGCGACACCGTGGAGGAGGGCTACCCGCACCGCTACGAGACGATCACCCCGCAACAGGTGGTGGCCTCCGCCGTCGCGAAGGGCCCGGCCTTCACCCCGGGCACGCAGCAGGACTACGGGAACATCAACTACACGATCCTCGGCATGCTGATCGAGAAGACCACCGGCGACACCTACGCCCACCAGGCCGAGGCCCGGATCTTCCGCCCCCTCGGCATGACCGGCACCTCCTTCCCCCAGGGTGCCGACCCCCGCATCCACGGCCCCCACAACCGCGGCTACGACCTCATGGACGGCAAGCCGGTCGACGTCACCGAATGGAACATGTCCGACCGCTTCGCCGCCGGCGACATGATCTCCACCACCCGCGACCTGGAACGCTTCCTCGTCGCCCTCTTCCGCGGCCAGGTCGTCCCGGAACCCCAGCTCACCGAAATGTTCACGGTCCCGAACGTCCCCGGCGCCACGTACGCCGCCGCCCTCCAGCGCTACGTGGTCAACGGCAAGGAAATCTGGGGCAAGACCGGCGCCCGCCCCGGCTACCACACGGTGATCGCCGCCACCCGCGACCTCTCCCGCACCGTCGTCTACTCGGTCAACAGCACCGACGCCAAGGGCGACGGCCTCAAGATCGCCCAGCGCTTCGCCTTCCCCGCCTTCAACCGCTGACGAACACACCGATGAATTTCGCCCGCCCCCGCGGTCAACCGTCACACGAAGCACCGCACACGGAGGAGCCACCCATGGGTACGTACGTCCAGCTCGGCGCTGTGAACACCTGGTACGCGGAACACGGCGCGGGCCAGCCCCTGGTCCTCCTGCACGGCGGCCTGGTCGACGCCCGCTTCTTCGAGCCGAACCTGCCCGCCCTCGCCGCCCACTTCCACGTCTACACCCCGGAACGCCGAGGCCACGGCCACACACCGGACGTACCCGGCCCGATCACCTACCAGATGATGGCGGACGACACGATCGCCTTCCTGGAGACCGTCGTCGGCGGGCCCGCCGACCTGGTCGGCCACAGCGACGGCGCGTTCGTCGCCATGCTGGTCGCGATGCAGCGCCCGGAACTCGTCAAGCGCCTGGTCCTGATCAGCGGCGGCTTCAACAAGGCGGGCGAGGCCGTGCCCGACATGGAATGGGACGTCGACCAGCTCTTCGACTTCCTCGCCCCGGCCTACGGCGAGGTCTCCCCGGACGGCATCGACCACTTCAAGACCGTCGCCACGAAGATCGGCGACATGGCCGCCAAGGAACCCGACCTCCAGGCCTCCGACCTCTCGGCGGTCACGGCCCGCACCCTCGTCATGTTCTCCGACGACGACCTGGTCACCCCACAGCACATGATCGACACGTACGACGCGATCCCCCACGCCGAACTCGCCGTCGTCCCCGGCACCTCCCACTTCCTCACCCAGGAGAAACCGGCCCTCGTCAACGCACTCGTCCTGGACTTCCTCACGAACGACCCGGTCCCCACGGTGGCCGCCATCCGCCGCGCCGCCCACTGACGCCGCGAGCGACCCGCAGTCGCCCACCCACCAGCACCACGTAGCGATCCGCTGCGCACCCCGCCGCGAGCGACCCGCAGTCGCCCACCCACCAGCACCACGTAGCGATCCGCTGCGCACCCCGCCCCCGCCCACCCACCCGACACCGCCGGGCACGGCAACTCCCCCGGGGCGTCCTCCTTGGGGCCCTCCGCCAGCTGTTTCCCGCCCGGGGCGGGGTGTGCGGTCAAGGGGGGCCGCAGGCCATCGCGCAGCGACGCGGAGCGCCCTTGACGGCGCGCCCCGCCCCGGAAACACCCTTGAGCGGCGGATGGCCCCAAGCGGCTTCGCTGATGCGGGTCGGGGGTATCCGGGACCGGGGTGCCGAGCCCGCATCACAGATCAGGCCCCGGCGCCCCGACCCTCCCACCTCAACGCGAACCACAGCTCCGCCCGCACGTCCGGATCGTCCAGATCCCGCCCGAGCAGCTCCGCACAGCGGGCAACACGCTGCCGGACCGTGTTCCGGTGGACCCCCAGGGCCGCGGCGCTGCGGTCCCAGCTGCCGTGGTGGGCCAGCCAGCCCCGCAGCGTCTCGCGCAGCACCGGGGTCAGGGCCGCGAGCAACGCCTCCGCGTGCGCCCGGGCCTCGGCTTCGCCGACCAGGCCCGCGAAGCCGGGGTCGGTGTGGCGGGCCAGCGGGGCGCGGGCCGCCTCGGCACGGTCGAGGGCGCGCCGGGCCTGCGCGTCGGCGGTGGCCAGGGCTTCGGGCGCGGCCGGGGCGCTGACCCCCAGCCGCCATCCGGGCTGCGGGCCGGGATCCCGGTCGGTGAGGAGCCGGACGACGGGACCGGGCCGCGGGTCCAGCAGTACGGTCCCCAGCGCCGCGGCGAGGGCCCGCGGGTCGGGGTCGGTGCCGCCGCCGCGGGCGTGGACGGCGTACCAGGGGCCGGGGCCCAGCACCTCCGCCGGGGAGCCGCCGAGCAGCAGCCGGGCCAGGGCGGCGGTGTCGTCCCCGGCGGGCCGTTCGGCGGTGAGCAGGGTCAGCAGGACGGCGGCGACCGACGCGACGGTGTGGTCGCCGGGGGTGCGGGCCGGGGTGGCCGTCCCCAGCGCCGCATGCCGGCCGGCGTACCGGCCGAGGGCGTACGCGGCGAGGTGCCGCCCCCCGGCCTGATCGGTGGCGGTCGCGGGCCCTCCGGCCCGGCCGACCCGGGCCATGAGCGCATCCAGCGAGGCGCCGACTTCGGCATCGGCCCCGACGGCACTGCCGGCCCCGGCGGCCCCGACGGCCCCGGCGGCCCCGACGGCCCCGGCGGCACCGACGGTGTCGGAAGTGCCCGGCGGTGGCGGTGTCCCCGCGGCCCGCCCGTCCGGCCACAGCACCACGTACCCCCCGAGGCTCGCCGCGAGCCGGGACAGCACCGCCGGCACCGGATCGGGCCGGGCAGCGGCCGCGGCCAGCGCCTGCTGGGCTTCGGTCACGCGGCGCAGCTCACGGGTCCGCGCCTCGGCCATCAGCCGCCACACCGCGCGGGCGACCGCGGTGAACGGCGTGCGCGGCGGGACCTCCAGCAGCGGCAGTCCGTGCCGCGCACAGGCCTCGGCGAGCGCGGCCGGCACCTCCTCGTGCACGGGGGCCACACCGAACCCGAGGGCCGCAGCCCCGGCGGCGACGAGCCGGGCGACGTACTGGTCGTAGAAACCGGCAGCAGGCTGGTCCGCGCCGGGCTGGTCCCCACCGGGTCCACCCCCGGGCCCCGCCCCCGCAGTGAGCAGCAGCTCCCCACCCAGCAGGTACGGCGACGGATCGGCCATCTCGGAGGCGTGCACCCCGTGCACCCGGGCCTCTGCCGGCCCGGCCAGATGCCGCAGCCCGAGCTCCCGGTCCCCGAGCAGAGCCCCCAGTGCGACGGGCGGCACGGGCGAAACGGCCGACACCGTCGACGGCCGGACGGCGGCTCCCTCACTCACCGGAGCCCGAACCTGATCCGCACCCGCACCCGCAGCTGCACCCGCACCCGCACCCGCACCCGCAGCCGCAGCCACTCCCACACCCACACCCACACCCGCAGCCGACCCGGACCGCTCACCGCCCCCGGATCCCATCCCACCCATGGATCCTCCGCACACACCAGTCGGACAGTATGGATGGAACGTACACTGCGCGCCCCGACCCCGGCGACTTACGCTCGAAGCACCGCACCAGCAGCACCTGCAAGACCTGCACGACCCGCAAGGCCTGTAGGACCTCCAGAAGGGCACCCCCCCATGAGCATCGAGCGCAACGAGCAGACGCCCCGCGGACCGGTGGACTCCTCCCGCATCCCGCGTTACGCGGGTCCGGCGACCTTCGCCCGGCTGCCCCGCCTGGACGAGGTCGGTTCGGCGGACGTCGCCGTCGTCGGCGTGCCCTTCGACTCCGGCGTGTCCTACCGCCCCGGCGCCCGCTTCGGCGGCAACGCCATCCGCGAGGCCTCGCGCCTCCTGCGCCCGTACAACCCGGCGCAGGACGCCTCCCCGTTCGCGCTCGCGCAGGTCGCCGACGCCGGTGACATCGCGGTGAACCCCTTCAACATCAACGAGGCCGTCGAGACGGTCGAGGCCGCCGCCGACGAGCTGCTGTCCGCGGGTTCCCGTCTGATGACCCTCGGTGGCGACCACACCATCGCCCTGCCCCTCCTCCGCTCGGTCGCGAAGAAGCACGGCCCGGTCGCCCTGCTGCACTTCGACGCCCACCTGGACACCTGGGACACGTACTTCGGCGCCGAGTACACCCACGGCACGCCGTTCCGCCGCGCCGTCGAGGAGGGCATCCTCGACACCGAGGCCCTCTCGCACGTCGGTACCCGCGGCCCGCTGTACGGCAAGCAGGACCTCGACGACGACGCCAAGATGGGGTTCGGCATCGTGACCTCGGCCGACGTGTACCGCCGCGGCGCCGACGAGGTCGCCGACCAGCTGCGCCAGCGCATCGGCGACCGCCCGCTGTACATCTCCATCGACATCGACGTGCTGGACCCGGCCCACGCGCCCGGCACCGGCACCCCGGAGGCGGGCGGCATGACCTCCCGCGAGCTGCTGGAGATCATCCGCGGACTCTCCTCCTGCAACCTGGTCTCCGCCGACGTGGTCGAGGTCGCCCCGGCGTACGATCACGCCGAGATCACCTCGGTCGCGGCGTCCCACACCGCGTACGAGCTGACCACGATCATGAGCCGCCAGATCGCCGCGGCGAAGGGCAAGTAAGCCCCGGGCGACCCGGCCCGGCCCGGCCCGGTCCCGCGGCGCGAAGGGCGAACGGGCAGCCCGCCCACGGGCTGCCCGGCGCCCCCGCACTCCCACGGAAGGCACGTAACAGCGTGACCCACGACCACGACCTGGTACTCCGCCCCACCGACGCCCAGCGGGCGGCGGCCCTCGCGCCGCCGCCGGGCCGGACGGGCGGGGACCTGGTCGTGGAGACGCTGCGCGGGCTGGGCGCGACCACCGTGTTCGGGCTGCCGGGGCAGCACGCCCTCGGGCTGTTCGACGCGGTGGGCCGCTCCGACCTGCGGCTGGTCACCCTCCGCGTGGAGAACAACGCCGGCTTCGCCGCCGACGCGTACGGCCGGATGACCGGCGAGGCGGTGCCCCTCCTCCTGTCCACCGGCCCGGGCGCCCTGACCGCGCTGCCCGCTCTCGCCGAGGCGGCCGCGGCATCCTCGCCCGTCCTCGCGATCTCCTCCCAGGTCCCGACGGCCGGCCTCGGCGGCGGCCGGCGCGGCCACCTGCACGAGCTGCGCGACCAGGCCGCCTCCTTCCGGGACGTGGTCAAGTCCGTGCACCTCGCCCGGACCCCCTCCCAGATCCCCTCCACCATCGCCGAGGCGTGGGAGTCGGCGCTGACGGCCCCGCACGGGCCGGTGTGGGTGGAGATCCCGGAGGACGTGCTCCGCACCGGGACGATCGTCCCGCAGGTCACCGGCATGGACGCCACCCCGCACGACCTGCCCCCGCGCCCCGAGCTCACGGCCCTCGCCGCGCACTGGCTGGAGAACGCCGAACGCCCCGTGATCATCGCGGGTGGCGGCGTCATCCGCGCGGACGCGGCCGGAAAGCTGAAGCAGCTGGCCGAACGCCTCTCCGCCCCCGTGGTCACCACCTTCGGCGGCAAGGGCGCGTTCCCCTGGACCCACCCGCTCTCCCTCCAGTCCTGGCTGGAGGACCGCCACACGACCGACTTCCTGGAGGACGCGGACGTCCTCCTCGTCGTCGGCTCCGGCCTGGGCGAGCTGTCCTCGAACTACCACACGTTCGCGCCCCGCGGCCGGGTGGTCCAGATCGAGGCCGACCTCGGCAAGTTGGAGTCCAACCACCCCGCCCTCGGCATCCACGCGGACGCCCGCCTCGCGCTCCAGGCCCTCCTCGAAACCGTGGCCGAACGCCGCGACCCCACCGCCCCCGACCGCGTCCGCGCCGTCCTCTCCGCCGTCGAGGCCCGCCTGGCCTCCCAGGACCTCACCCTGGAGCAGGGCCTCCTCGCCTCGATCCGCTCGGCCCTCCCGCCCCGCTCCCCGTCCTTCTGGGACATGACGATCCTCGCCTACTGGGCGTGGTCGGCCTTCGACCCGAAGCACCCGAACACCATGCACTCGGCGCAGGGCGCCGGCGGCCTCGGCTACGCCTTCCCGGCGGCCCTCGGGGCCTGCCTGGCCGAGCCGGGCACCCCGGTCCTGGCCGTATCCGGCGACGGCGGCGCGATGTACTCCCTCGCCGAGCTGGCCACCGCCCGCCAGCACGACCTGGACGTCACCTGGCTGATCGTGGACGACGGCGGCTACGGCATCCTGCGCGAGTACATGACGGACGCCTTCGACGGCCGCACGACCGGCACCGAACTGACCCGCCCGGACTTCACCGCCCTGGCCGCGTCCTTCGGCGTCCCCGCCACCCGGACCACCCCGGAATCCCTCACGGCCGACCTGAGGCAGGCCCTCGCCACCCCGGGCCCCTCGATGGTGGTACTTCCGGCCAAACCCCGCATGTTCGCCCCCACACACATTTAAGGCTTGCCCAGGGGCTCGCTAGGTTGGCGGCCACATGGACGAAGTCTGAGGGGGAGCAGTGTCGTTCGAGCAGGACTGGGACCGGGACAGGCGGGCGGCCGCGGCGACGGGGACGCCCGGCGGGCCCGGGGTGCTGGCCACGACCCCTCCCGAGAAGAAGAAGGCGGCCAACACCATCGAGAGCGTCCTGCAGCCCGGCACGACGAAGGCCGCGGACGCGGCCGACGAGCCGACCGCCAACGCGGTCAGGGCCTTCACCGGCTGGGACACGGCAGCCGGTTTGACGAAGGCGCACACGCACTGGGACGACCAGGTCAAGCGCCTGATGGCACGGCTGGACTCGGAGAAGAAGGCCCTGCGCGGCGCGTCCAACCTGTTCACCGGGAACGACCAGCTGACGGGCCGGAGCTTCCAGCCGGTGCAGTCCAAGGTCACGGGGCTCTAGGGGGAGGCGGACGTGCCGAACTACGCCGAGATCATGCAGACGGACCTCTCAGCGCTCACCACGGCCGCCGACGGCTGGAAGGCCATGGCGGCGCAGTTCAAGACCATGGAGGACGTCTACAAGGACGAGGTCCAGAAGGTCTCCGCCGGCAACGGCTGGCTGGGCACCAGCGCCACGACCGCCGCCAGCAACTCCTCCGTCACGCGCCAGGAGTACGCGTCGGCGCAGAAGGAGGCGCTGGCCATGGAGTCGCTGCTCCGTGACGCGCACGCCCGGTTCACGGACCTCAAGGCCCGGGTGGTGTCCGCCGTGGCGGACGCCACGGCCGCCGGCATGAAGGTCTCGGACGCCGGCAACGCGAGCTTCGACTTCTCCAAGGTCGACGCCGGCACCGCGAACGCGGCGCGGCACGACCCCGACCTCCCGGAGGCCGAGCGGGCCTGGACCCGCCGGATCGCGGACACCGTCAAGGCGGTCACGGAGTTCGACGCGGACGTCAGGACCGCCCTGCTGAACGCGTCGGGCGCGGACGGCACGGCGATGTTCGGCTTCAACCCGAAGCCGGTCAACGACGTCGAGGCGGTGGAGGCACTGGCCCTCACCCGGAAGATCCGTGACGGCAAGGCCTCTCCGGAGGAGCTGCGGCACTACGACGAGGTCCTGAAGCAGAACTCCGCGGACGCGCACTTCAGCCAGGCGTACCTGAACGGGCTGGGGGCGAAGGACACCCTGCTGTTCGCCGACCAGATGAACCTGGCGTCGCACGACCGCGGCACGTCGGCGGCCGACAGGAAGCTCTACGAATCGATCAACGCGGGCCTCGCGGGAACGATCGCCTCGGGCACCAAGGACCCGGACAGCCACGCGTACAAGCCCTTCGTCAACGGGCTCAGGGAGCAGGGCCCCGAACTGGTCGCCAAGGGCCTGCGGCCGACGTACGGCTACCAGACGCTGGTCACCCTCATGTCGCACGGCGACGGCTACGGCAAGCAGTTCCTCAACGACATCGGCGACGGCATGATCGCGGCCGAGAAGTCGAAGCCGCACATGTACGACCACCCCTACGACTCCCAGCGCCCCGACCTGGTCTCCGACCCGCTGGACGGCCTGCTCGGCATCATGGCCAAGGACCCGGACTCGGCGACGTACTTCCTCGACCCCGAGGCGCCCGGCAACAAGAACGAGCACCTGAAGTACCTGCTCACCGAGCGCGAGATGCCGGACCCCTGGTCCGCGGCCGGTGTCGGCCCGCCGATCGGGATGCACGGCGACAAGACGGCGGGCCTGGGCGCTGCCCTCCAGGCGGCGGCGACCGGCCACACGGAACGCGAGAAGCTCGGCCCGCCCGGACCGCACACCGAGGGCCAGGCGCGCGTGATGCACAACGCCGTCCGCCTCCTCGACGACGAGATGAGCGGCGACAAGTTCCCGGAGGACCTGGCGGGCCTGCGCCAGCCGATGGCGAAGGCACTGGTCGACTACGTGGCGGACACCCACGTCATCCTCGGCGGCCAGGAGTCCGACCTGGGCGCCATCAACGGCAGCGACTCGATCCACGGTTCGGGCGACCAGGCCCGTATCGCGGTCGGCCAGGGCAGCCTGGTCCGCGTGATGCGCGGCATCGCGGACGACGGCCCGAGCTACGCCCTGCTCGTCGAGGCGGAGCGGATGTACTCGGCGGAGCGACTCACCGCCGCCGCCCCCTACCAGGGCGGCATGCACGGTGTGAGCGCGGACTGGGACAACAAGGCCCACGACATCGGCGCGGCGGCCGGCGCCCTCAACGGCATCGGGGCCGACGTCTACAAGGACAAGGAAGACGACCAGGGCAAGTGGGCGGAAGGCACATCTGAGCACACGGCTGCCGTTGCGAACGGACTCGTCGGCGAGATCCCGATCGCGGGCACGGTCGCAGGCTCGCTGATCGACTCGCTCAAGTACGAATGGGTCGAGGGCGTCAAGGACGAGGCCGAGGACCAGGGGAAGAAGGACGCCAGTAAGAATTATGGGAAGGGCGT
The DNA here is from genome assembly GCF_055564695.1 of Streptomyces sp. NPDC029014. Classification (NCBI taxonomy): domain Bacteria; kingdom Bacillati; phylum Actinomycetota; class Actinomycetes; order Kitasatosporales; family Streptomycetaceae; genus Streptomyces; species Streptomyces sp. NPDC029014. Next base: position 31,417 of record NZ_JBVHVT010000064.1, on the reverse strand, counting down.
GGAGGCGACCAACGACATGTTCGACGCGTGGGCCAAGGATCGGCATATCGAGAAGGACCCTGCCTTCGAGCATGCCAAGAACGGTGCAGGCACCGCATACACGACTGGACGGGACGCCGCCCGTGCACACCTCCGGTCCTGATGTGCTCAATGCTCTCGGGCGGTCGACGGCTGCCCTCCTGTGCGTGCTGATGCTGGCATCGTGCGGCTCGGGCGACGCGGAGGCAAAGGCCGACCACCCGTGCGGGATCGCCCCTTCCTCGGAAGAGGAGGTGCTCCTACGGGGGATCCTTCGCACCGAGGCCTTCGAGACCGAGATCAGCAACCTCACGAGCCGCGTGGCGGAGAAGCTGGAGCGCCAACTACGGGAGATGGGTCCGGAGCAGGAGACGCTTCCGAGGTACACGTGTGCTTACTGGCCCGCCGGCCAGAAGGGACTTGAGCGCGTGACGTTCGGCTTCGGGTGGGTCCCCCGTGCCTCGAAGGACGCGGAGCGACCCCTGGCCAAGAGCGTCCCGTACGAGGTGAACGGCGTCGTCGGCCAGACCAACGACACTTATACGAGGCTGCACGTCCAGTGCGACATGCCCGGCGAACTCGGCGAGAAGTCGAAGTCGGCATGGTTCTACGCGAACGCTTCGTACACGGTCAACATCGGCCGGACGGACCTCGACCAGGCGGCCCGGGACCGGCAGACGGCCCTCACCTACCTCATGACCCGCCGCGTCACCGACGCGCTCGGCTGCGAGAACAAGCCCCTGGCGAAGCCCCCGGTCGTGAAGCCGATCCCTACGCCCTGACCGGGAACTCGGCCCAGACCGTCTTGCCGATGCCGTGAGCGCGGGGCTCCTGCCCCCACCGGCCGGCCACGGCCGCCACCACCGCGAGGCCGCGGCCGTTTTCACCGTCGGGCCGATGCGGTCGGGGCTCCAGGTCCACCCAGTCGCCCGCGTCGGCGACTTCGACGCGCAGGCACGCTCCGTCCCACACCGCCCGCACGCCAATCTCCCGGCCGCGGGGCGCATGTGCGTGCCGTACGGCGTTGGTGACGAGCTCTGACAGGGCCAGCTCCGCGGCCTCCATGGTCGGGCGTGCGACACCCCAGGCTCGGGCCTGCTCGCGGAAAAAGACGCGGGCCCAACCAGGGCTACGAGGACTGCGAGGAAAGAGCCAGAAGACTTCGGTCGGCAGGGGTGCAGTCAGGGCCACCGGAACTCGCCTCTCTAGAGATTCGATGAAGTCGAGTGAAGCGCGATGGCCGTCTATCGGTCAAGCTATCTCTAGAGATGTACGCAGCGTGTTCGTGGGGGTGAGCAGGCGCCGGCGCTTCCGTGCCTACGATGTCGAGAGATGATCGGGAGGACGCATGCCGAGTAACGGCTCCGGGCGGCAGCCCAAGTACCAGCGGATTGCCGCCGAGCTGAAGGCGGCCATCCAGGCCGGCACGTACGGGCCGGGCGACCGCCTTCCCGGCGAGAACGACCTGATGGCCACCTACGGCGTTGCCCGCATGACAGCCCGCCAGGCTCTTGGCGTCCTCCAGACGCAGGGCATCGTGGAGGCCCGCAAGGGTGCCGGGGTTTTCGTCCGGGAGTTCAGACTGATCCGCCGACGCGGCATTCAGCGCCTCGGAGGCCGCGTCTGGGGTGAAGGCCAGTCCATCTGGGAGGCCGACACCGAGAACCGGGACCCGTCCGTCGAATTGCTGTCCGTGGGTGAGGAGTCCGCGCCGTCGGGTATTGGGGAGCTGCTCGGGCTCGGCGAAGACGGCCGGGTGTGCGTCCGCCGCCGACGGTTCCTTCTCGACGGTAAGCCGGTGCTCGTCTCGACGTCCTACCTGGACGCCGTCTTCACGGCTGGCACGCCCATTGCTGAGCCGGACACCGGACCCGGCGGCATCTACGCCCGCCTCGCCGAGCTCGGCCGCGAGCCGGTCCGGTTCCGGGAGGAGATCCGGTCGCGGATGCCTGGGCAAGAGGAGGTCGAGGCCCTCGCCCTCGTGCCCGGGACGCCGGTGGTCCTGGTCTGCCGTACCGCCTTCGCCGCCGACGGGCAGGTCGTCGAGGTGAACGAGATGGTGCTCGACTCCGCCGCCTACGTCCTTGGAGTACGAGTTCGACGCCGGGTGACCGTGCGGCCGCCCGCTCACGCGTCCCTTCGGATGATGACGCTGTGTCACGGGGGCGACGTCGCGGGCC
>NZ_JBVHVT010000064.1:0-29120 GCF_055564695.1 Streptomyces sp. NPDC029014 | reverse complement strand
CTGGAGTACGAGTTCGACGCCGGGTGACCGTGCGGCCGCCCGCTCACGCGTCCCTTCGGATGATGACGCTGTGTCACGGGGGCGACGTCGCGGGCCGCCGACCGGCGTTGTGGGAGCTTGAGCGGTGTGCCGGTCCGTGTCGACCCGGGAGCGGAGGCGCCGACGCCGTGATGCCCGCACTTCCCCGAAGCCTTGCCGCGGCGGCCGCCGCGACCGCCCTGGCCGTGCTCCTCGCCGCCTGCCAGGGCGGCGCCGGCCCCGGGCAGCAGCCTCCCCCGGCGCCGCCTTCGGGCACGGAGCAGCCCGCCGTCCCCGAACCGGAGAACACCGTGTTCCTGGGGAAGAGCGCCGCCCACTCCAGGCCGATCAACGTACCTGCCGCGCCCGTGGGCAAGCCTGCGACCCGGGACCTCGCCATTTCCAACCCCGAACGCGAACCCAAGACCGTCCGCACGTTGTCGGCGACCACCGACAACGGGGACGCCACGATCAAGCAGGACCACTGCTCCGGCGTCGAGCTGCCGCCCGGGGGGAAGTGCACGGTCACGCTCCAACACGTCGCCGCCGCGCCGGGCGGCTACAGCGGGCAGCTCACCGCCGAGACCACCGACGGCGAGGTCATCACCGTCGGGATCACCGGGAGGGCGGTCGGCGCCGCGCCCACCCGCGGCGACTCCGAAGAACCCCCGAGCCCGAACCTGACGGTCGAGGACACGCCCACTGAGGACACGCCCACTGAGACCACGCCCACTGAGACCACGCCCACAGGGGACACGTCCACCGGAGGCACGTCCACGTCCACGGAGGGCACGTCCACGGAGGGCACGTCCACCGTGGTCACGCCCCCCGTCGACACGTCCCCCGAGGTCACGGACTGATCTCCACCCGAACGGTGTCGTCGTCGGGCAGTGCCAGGACGACCGGTGCCCCATCGGACACGGCGTAGGAGACGAGGTAGTAACGGGACGGCGACTTCGTGAGGAGCCGGAAGCCGCGGTACTGGTAGCGGTACGGCGCGCCGCCGGCGCCCCTGTCTTCGACGACGATGGCGTCGAGGTGGTGAGGGAAGCGGACCTTCGAGTGGACCACCACTCTGGGGCTGGTCACGTAGTCCTCGGCCGCGAGACGGCCGGCATCGGCCGAACCTGCTTGGGCCGCGTACCGGGCCATGGCGAAGAACAGGCTCATGGCGAGCAGCCCGATGAGCAGGGCACCGCCCACGAGCCACAACCGGTCGCCCGTGCGGGCCCCTCCGTCGAACTCGTCGCCCCGGTCCCGACCGAGATGCATCTGGACGGCGAAGAACGCCAGAGTGGCACCCAGCGCCACGACCAGGCAGGGCAGCAGATTGCCCACCCATCCGCCTGGGAGGCGCGGCAGCCGCTCCTCCATGAAGAAGGCCGGGAACCCCGCCAGCACGAGCAGCAGGCCGACGGCGAGCAGGAATCCAGTCACCCAGCGGCGCACCGCCTCCCTGCCCGGCAGGGCCAGGGCCCGGCCCACCGAGCCCAGCACCAGCAGCACGACCAGTCCGCAGATCAGCAGTAGCCACAGGGGGAAGAAGACCGCTTCCGGGCTCTTGACCACGTATGCCTGGACGGAGAGCTGCAGATCGCTCGCAGGGATTCCGAAGTATGCGTAGTACGCCTCGGTGTACGTGCTGCCGAAGTAGTAGAGGAGACCGAGCACGACGGTCGCCGGCGCCGTGACGTACGCGGCCTTCTCCAGGAATGATGCCGAACCCGAGGCCGAAGCCGAAGGCGGCACCGGCGACCCCCGGGCCGGCTCCGGTCCCGGCGGCTGCTCCTGCGGCTCGGGCATGCGCCCAGTCTCCGCGGGGGCGACCCGGCCTGCACGCGGGCCGCGCCGCCCGGCTGAACCGCCGCCCCGCCACCGCCAGCCGCCAGCCGCCAGCCGCCCGCGGCCGCCACCCGCCGCCAGCCGCCCGCGCCCCGCCACCGGCCGCCCCCGCCGCCTCCCGCGCCCCCGTCCCCCCATCGGCCCCGCCCCGCGTGCGGCCGAGGTGACATATCCGCACCCTCAAGATGTTGCGGCGGGATGAAATCCGCCGGTCGGGGCGTTGGGGGAGGCGGCAGCGACGGACGGACGGGGAGGCAGAACGTGGCGGCGGCGCAGACAGCGGCAAGGACGGCACAGACGGCCGGCGAGGGGCCGGGAGAGCACGGCGGGCCAGCGCGGCAGGGCTGGGCCAGGCGGCTGGCCGCCTACACCTGGCGCTACAAGGCCAACGTGCTGCTGGCACTCGGCTCATCGCTCGGCGGCATGGCCGTCATGGCCTTCGTCCCGCTCGTCACGAAGGTCATCATCGACGACGTCATCGGGGATCAGACCAGGCCGATGGCCCCCTGGGCGGGGCTGCTCATCGGCGCCGCGGTCCTCGTCTACGCGTTCACGTACGTACGCCGCTACTACGGCGGGCGCCTCGCCCTCGACGTGCAGCACGACCTGCGCACCGACATGTACGGCACCATCGCCCGCCTCGACGGCCGCCGCCAGGACGAGCTGTCCACCGGCCAGGTCGTCGGCCGGGCCACGAGCGACCTCCAGCTGATCCAGGGCCTGCTCTTCATGCTGCCGATGACCGTCGGCAACTTCCTGCTCTTCGGCATATCCCTGGCCGTCATGCTGTGGCTCTCGCCGCTGCTGACGCTCGTCGCACTGCTGATGGCGCCCGCCCTCTGGCTCATCGCGGACCGCAGCCGCAAGAAACTGTTCCCCGCCACCTGGTGGGCCCAGGGCCAGGCCGCGGCCGTCGCCTCGGTCGTCGACGGGGCCGTGACCGGCGTCCGCGTCGTCAAGGGCTTCGGCCAGGAGGACCAGGAGACCGCCAAGCTGCGCGACGCCGGCCGCGGGCTGTTCGCCGGGCGGCTGCGGAGCATACGCCTGAACTCCCGCTACACCCCCGCCCTCCAGGCGGTGCCCGCCCTCGCCCAGGTCGCCATGCTGGCCCTCGGCGGCTGGCTGGCCACCAACGGGCAGGTCACCCTCGGCACCTTCGTCGCCTTCTCCACCTACCTCGCCCAGCTCGTCGGCCCCGTCCGCATGCTCGCCATGGTCCTCACCGTCGGCCAGCAGGCCCGGGCCGGCGTGGAGCGGGTGTTCGAGCTGATCGACACCGAGCCCACCATCCAGGACGGCACCCGGGAGCTGCCCGCCGACGCCCCCGCCACCGTCGAGTTCGACGACGTCGTCTTCGGCTACGACCCCGAGCGGCCCGTCCTCGACGGCTTCTCCCTCACCGTCGCCGCCGGCGAGACCGTCGCCGTCGTCGGCGCCTCCGGCTCCGGCAAGTCCACCGTCTCGCTCCTCCTGCCCCGCTTCTACGACGCCGACGGCGGCACCGTCCGCGTCGGCGGCCACGACGTCCGCGAGCTCACGTACGACTCGCTGCGCGCCGCGATCGGCCTCGTACCGGAAGATTCGTTCCTCTTCTCCGACACCATCCGCGCCAACATCGCCTTCGGCCACCCGGAGGCCACCGAGGACCAGGTCCGGGCCGCCGCCCGCGCCGCCCAGGCCGAGGCCTTCATCGAGCGCCTGCCCGCCGGGTACGACACCAAGGTCGGCGAGCAGGGCCTGACCCTGTCGGGCGGCCAGCGCCAGCGCGTCGCGCTCGCCCGCGCCATCCTCACCGACCCCCGGCTGCTGCTCCTCGACGACGCCACCTCGGCCGTCGACGCCCGCGTCGAGCACGAGATCCACGAGGCGCTGCGCGCCGTCATGGCGGGCCGCACCACCCTCCTCATCGCCCACCGCCGCTCCACGCTCGCGCTGGCCGACCGGATCGCCGTACTCGACCGCGGCCGGCTCGCCGACATCGGTACGCACGAGGAGCTGGAGCACCGCTCCGCGCTGTACCGGCGGCTCCTGACCGACGCGGACGCGCTCGGCGCCGCCTCGCCGCGCACGCCCGAGGCCCCGGCGGCCACCATGGACGAGTTCGAGCGGGACTTCGAGCAGGACATCGAGGTCGAGGCCGAGATCGACGCCGAGCCGGTCAACGCCAAGCGGCGGGTCGTCGACGGGGTGACCCCCGAGCTGTGGCGCCGCGAGGGCAACGACACCAGGGCGGCCGCCTCCTCCGGAACCACCTCCTCCGGAACCGCTTCCTCCGGGGCCACCTCCGCGCCCGGGGCGCCCTCCGCGCCCCCCGCCCCCGCCGCGGGCCCCCCGCACTCCATGGCCGGGGCCGTCGCCGGCATGCCGGCCACCCCCGAGCTCCTCGCCAAGGTGGCGGCCCTGCCGCCCGCCGACGACGAGCCGGACGTCGACGAGACGCGCGCCGCGGCCGCCGAGGACAGCTACAACCTGCGCCGCCTGCTGCGCGGCTTCTGGGCGCCGCTCGCCGTCAGCCTCGGCCTGGTCGCCGTCGACGCGGGCGCCGGGCTGCTGCTGCCCGTCCTGATCCGGCACGGCATCGACAAGGGCGTCGAGCAGGCCGCGCTCGGGGCCGTCTGGGCGGCGTCCCTGCTCGCCCTCGCGGTGGTCCTCGGCCAGTGGGCGGCCCAGTTCGCCGAGACCCGCATGACGGGCCGCACCGGCGAGCGCGTGCTGTACGCCCTCCGCGTCAAGATCTTCGCCCAGCTCCAGCGCCTCGGCCTCGACTACTACGAGCGCGAGCTGACCGGCAAGATCATGACCCGGATGACCACCGACGTGGACTCGCTGTCGTCGTTCCTGCAGACCGGCCTCGTCACCGCCGTCGTCTCCGTCTTCACCTTCCTCGGCATCCTCGTCGCCCTGCTCGTCCTCGACGTCGAGCTCGCGCTGATCGTCTTCGCCACCCTGCCGGTGCTGGTCGTCGGCACCATCGTGTTCCGCCGCAAGTCGGTCGCCGCGTACGAGCTCGCCCGCGACCGGGTCAGCCTGGTCAACGCGGACCTCCAGGAGTCCGTCTCCGGGCTCCGCATCGTCCAGGCCTTCCGCCGCCAGGGCTCCGGCGCCGTTCGCTTCGCGGAGCGCAGCGACGCGTACCGCGAGGCGCGGGTGCGCGGCCAGTGGCTGATATCCGTCTACTTCCCGTTCGTGCAGCTGCTGTCCTCGGCCGCGGCGGCGGCCGTCCTGGTCGTCGGTGCGGGCCGGGTCGAGGCGGGCACGCTCACCACCGGCGCGCTGGTGGCGTACCTGCTGTACATCGACCTGTTCTTCGCCCCCGTCCAGCAGCTCTCGCAGGTCTTCGACGGGTACCAGCAGGCGACCGTCTCCCTCGGCCGGATCCAGCAACTGCTGCGGGAGCCGACCACCACCCCGCTGCCCGCCGACCCGCGCGGGGTGCGGGAGCTGCGCGGCGAGATCGCCTTCGAGGACGTGCACTTCGCGTACGGGACCGCCGAGGAGCACGGCGAGAAGGGCAGCGAGGCCCTGGCCGGAATCAGCCTGCGGATACCGGCGGGCCAGACCGTCGCGTTCGTCGGCGAGACCGGGGCGGGCAAGTCCACGCTGGTGAAGCTGGTCGCCCGGTTCTACGACCCGACCGGCGGCCGGGTCACCGCCGACGGCACCGATCTGCGCGACTTCGACCTGACGGCGTTCCGCCGTCGGCTCGGGGTGGTCCCGCAGGAGCCGTACCTCTTCGCCGGGACGGTGCGCGACGCGATCGCGTACGGGCGGCCCGACGCGAGCGACGCGGAGGTCGAGGCGGCCGCCCGCGCGGTCGGCGCCCACGACATGATCGCCACGCTCGACGGCGGCTACCTGCACACCGTCGCCGAACGCGGCCGCAACCTCTCGGCCGGGCAGCGCCAGCTGATCGCCCTGGCCCGTGCGGAACTCGTCGACCCGGACGTGCTGCTGCTCGACGAGGCCACGGCCGCCCTCGACCTGGCCACCGAGGCGCAGGTCAACCAGGCCACGGACCGGCTCGCCGGCAAGCGCACCACCCTGGTGGTGGCGCACCGGCTGACCACGGCCGCGCGCGCCGACCGGGTCGTGGTCATGGACCGCGGCCGGGTGGTGGAGGACGGCACCCACGCCGAGCTCCTGGCCCGCGACGGCCGGTACGCCGTGCTGTGGCGGACGTTCGTCGGCGAGGACGAGCACGCCGCGGCCTGAGGCGTTTCGGCATTCCCACCCCAGGCCCCCCGGATCTTGCAGGGTGCAACCTTCCGGGGGGTCTGCGCGTCGTACGGACGTACGTATGACGCACATAAGTACGCCCAATTGACCGGGGGGCACTGTGGTACGCGGAGGAAAGCGGGGCGGCCGGGGGGCCGTCCGCGCGGGGGTGTCGACGGCGGTGCTCGCGCTCTGCCTGGGGGGACTGTTGGGGGCGCCGCCGGCCCGGGCCGCCGGGGGCGGCTGTGAGGGGCAGCTCGTGAAGACGCTGCCGTTCGCCGCGGGGGAGGTGCGGATCTTCAAGAGCCGCACCCAGGCCTGCGCCGTGGTCCTCGCCCGGGACCCGGGCAAGCGCCGGCCGATGGCGGTGAGCATCCAGCCGCGCGGCGGGGTTCCGGTCCGGGATCTCGGGCAATTCACCCGATATGCCGGACCTGTCACCGTGGGTGCGATCAACCGCTGTGTGTATGTAAGGGGGAGCGTCGGGGTCGGGTCCGTCGAGTCCGGCTGGATCCTGTGCTGAACGTGCGTCCCAACTGGGTCTGGTCAGCTGCGTGTTGACCCCGCTAGGTTCACGTGCGACCGCAGTGAACTCAAGGGGAGGGTGAATGCGCAAGACGCTTGGCCGGCTGCTGCCGCTCGCCGTGCTGATCGGCACCATGGGCACGGCCGGCTTCACGGCTCAGGCGGCCACCGCCGCAGAGCCGGCCGCCGCAGCGCCGGCCATCGCCGCACAGGCCGCCACCACGGACATCAAGGACCAGATCCTCGCGATTCCGGGCATGAGCCTGATCGAGGAGAAGCCGTACCCCGGGTACCGCTTCTTCGTACTGAACTACGAGCAGCCGATCGACCACCGGCAGCCGTGGAAGGGCACCTTCAAGCAGCGCATCACCCTGCTGCACAAGGACGTCTCCCGGCCCACGGTGTTCTACACCTCGGGCTACAACGTCAACACCAACCCGCGCCGGGCCGAGCCGACGACGATCGTCGACGGCAACCAGGTGTCGATGGAGTACCGGTTCTTCAACCCGTCCCGCCCCGACCCGGCGGACTGGTCGAAGCTGGACATCTGGCAGGCCGCCAGCGACCAGCACCGCATCTTCACCGCGTTGAAGAAGCTCTACCCGAAGAACTGGCTCGCCACCGGCGGCAGCAAGGGCGGCATGACCGCGACGTACTACGAGCGCTTCTACCCGCGCGACATGGACGGCGTCGTCGCGTACGTCGCGCCCAACGACGTCGTCAACAAGGAGGACTCGGCCTACGACCGGTTCTTCGCCAAGGTCGGCACCAAGGAGTGCCGCGACAAGCTGAACGCCGTCCAGCGCGAGGCGCTCGTGCGCCGCGAGCCGCTGGAGGCCAAGTACGCGGCCGCCGCCGCCGAGAACGGCTGGACCTTCAACACCGTCGGCAGCCTCGACAAGGCCTACGAGGCCGTCGTCCTCGACTACGTGTGGGCGTTCTGGCAGTACAGCCTGCTGTCCGACTGCGGCACCATCCCCGCGGACGCCAAGGCCGCCGGCGACCAGGAGATCTGGGACTCGATCGACGCGATCTCCGGCTTCTCGGCCTACGCCGACCAGGGCCTGGAGACGTACACGCCGTACTACTACCAGGCCGGCACGCAGCTCGGCTCGCCGGACATCAAGCAGCCGCACCTCAAGGGCCTGACCCGGTACGGCTACCAGCCGCCGCGCAACTTCGTGCCGCGCGACATCCCGATGACCTTCCAGCCGGGGGTCATGGCGGACGTGGACAACTGGGTGAAGAACAACGCCCACCAGATGCTCTTCGTCTACGGGCAGAACGACCCGTGGGGCGCAGAACCGTTCCACCTCGGCTACGGGACCCACGACAGCTACGTGATGATCGCGCCCGGCGCCAACCACGGGGCCAACGTCGCCAAGCTCCAGGAGGGCGAGAAGGCGCTGGCCACGCAGCGGATCCTGCAGTGGGCCGGGGTCGCCCCGCCCGCCGCGGCCCTCGACGCGGGCCGGGCGGCGCCGCTGGCGAAGCCCGACGCCCAGCTCGACCAGAAGGACCTGGAGCGCGAGCCGCAGCTGCGGCCGTAACCCCGGTCCCCCGCGCCGCGGGCCGGCGTACGGGATCAGCCGTACGCCAGCCCGTGGCCCAGCGGGTAGCGGTCCGGCACCGGGACCGGCAGCCGGCCCACCGGCCGCGCCTTACCGGTGACCACCCGGGCCGCCGCCCGCATCTCCACGTCGGACCAGGTGTACGTCGCCAGCTCGGCCGCGCACTCCGGCAGCCGGGCCGGGTCGTAGGGGTTGCGGATCGCCACGGTGACCACCGGCACCCCGGTCGCCACCAGGTCCGCCACCAGCGTGCGCTGCGGACTGTCCCCCTCCGGCACGTTGTACGTGCACACCAGCACCGCCGCGTTGCCCTCGGCCGCGGCCACCGCCCGCTCGGGCGGCACCGCCGTCGCCCGGCAGCCCAGGGCGGTCAGCTCCCGGGCCAGTACCGCCGTCGGGGGACCCGTCGTACCGCTGGCGGAGGCCGGGTCGGTCCCGGTGACCAGCAGCGCGGGCGCAGCCGACGGGTCCAGCGGCAGCAGCTTCACCGGATTGGCCAGCAGGGTCGTCGTACCCGCCGCGATCTCGTCGGCGGCGGCCAGGTGCGTCGTGGTGCCCACGGCCCCGTCCATCCGCCCCGCCGTGGTCTGCGGCCGGTCGAACAGGCCCCGGCGCGCCTTGAGTTCCAGGATCCGCAGCACCGACTCGGCGATCCGGGTCTGCGTCAGCTCGCCGGACTCCACCGCGGCGACCACGCTGCGGAACGCGAGGCCCAGGTCCGGCGGGTTCAGCAGCTGGTCGCAGCCCGCCTTCAGGGCCAGCACCGGCACCCGGTCGTCGCCGTACTTCTGGCGGACACCGGCCATGTCGAGGGCGTCGGTGACCACCACCCCGCGGAAGCCGAGGCGTTCGCGCAGGATGCCCGTGACGATCGGCCGCGAGAGGGTCGCCGGGTCCCCCGAGGGATCGAGCGCGGGGAAGACGATGTGCGCCGTCATCACGGCGTCCACGCCCGCCTCCACCGCCGCCCGGAACGGCGGCTCGTCCAGCTCCTCCCAGCGGGCCCGGCTGTGCGTCATCACCGGCAGCCCGATGTGGCTGTCGGTCTCGGTGTCGCCGTGGCCGGGGAAGTGCTTGGCCGTCGCGGACACCCCCGCGCCCTGGTAGCCGCGCACCTGGGCGGCGACCAGCGCGGCCACCGCCTTCGGGTCGGAGCCGAAGGACCGGACGCCGATCACCGGGTTGGCCGGGTTCACGTTCACGTCGGCCACCGGCGCGTAGTCCTGTCGGATGCCCATCGCGGCCAGCTCGGCCCCCGCGATGCGCGCCGCACGGCGGGCCTCGGCGGTGGCCGACGCCTTTCCGCCGCGCGCGCCCAGGGCCATCGCCCCGGGCAGCAGCGTCGCGGGCTTGCCGATCCGGGCCACCGCGCCGTGCTCCTGGTCGATGGAGAGCATCAGCGGGATCCCGGCCCCCGTGGCCGAGGCCGCCTGCTGGAGCCCGGCCGAGAGGTCGGCGATCTGCTGCGGCGCCCGCGTGTTGCCGGCCCAGGAGAACAGGACGATCCCGCCGAGGTGGTAGCGGGAGATCAGCTCGGCGGCGGTGCGCACCCCGAAGTTCTTCCGGTTCTTCTCGGCGTCGGCCGGCTCCGGTTCGGTCGCGGAATGCCCGAAGACCCGGGACACGAAGAGCTGCCCGACCTGCTCGGTCAGGCTCATCCCGGCCACCACGCGGCGCAGTTCGGCCCGGTCGGGGGCCGGACCGGGGGACCGGTCGCCGGGGCGACCGTCCCCGCGGCGGGTACCCCCGGATCGGCCCGGGGAGCCCGAGGGGGCGGGGGGACCGGAGGCGGCGGTGGGGTCTGCGGAGCTGCCCAGGGCGTACGAGACGGCCCCGGCGGCTGCGGCTGCGGCCACGGCGGCCGCGGTGAGCAGGGACCGGCGGGAGGCGTGGTTCGGCACGCGCCGGACCCTACTGCGGGGGCGGGCTCCCGCCGTCGAGGACACGGCCGGGGTCCCCCGGACGGGCCTCCGGGCGGGCCTCCGGACGGTCCCCCGGACGGGCCCCCGGGCGGGCCTCCGCCCGGGCCCAGTGCTCCTGCAGGGTGCGTACGGCCTCGGTGATCGCCGGCCGGCGGGCCGCCCCCGTCCGCCACAGGGCGTACAGCCTGCGTACGGGGCCCGGTTCGAGCGGCACCGCCACCGCCCCGGGCGGCAGCGCGCCGGTGCCGAGCCGGGGTACGACGGCCACGCCGAGCCCGGCCGCGACCAGGGCGACGATCGTGTGGTTCTCCTCGGCCACATGGGCGACGTCGGGTTCGAAGCCGGCCGTGCGCAGCGTCCGTACCAGCCAGTCGTGGCAGACCCGGCCGGGCGGCTGGCACACCCACCGCTGGCCGCCGAGGTCCGACCTGCGGATCACTCCACGGGTGGTGAACGGGTGCCCCTCGGGTACCACCAGATCGCACGGGTCGTCGCCGATCACGGCCTGGTCGACGCCCTCGGGGGCCGGCAGCGGGGCGATGTCCCAGTCGTGCGCCACCGCCAGGTCGCTCACCCCCCGGGCCACGAGGTCCACCGACAGGTGGGGGTCCACCTCCGTGAGGCGTACGTCCAGGGCGGGATGACGGCGCGCCAGGTCGGCCAGCACACCGGGCAGCAGGCCGCGCGCCGCCGAGGCGAACGCGGCCACGGTCAGCAGTCCGCTCGGCCGGCCGCGGCGCTCCTCCAGGGTGGTCTCGGCCTGCTCCACGATCATCAGAAGCTCGCGGGCGGTACGGGCCAGGTGCCAGGCCTCCTCGGTCAGGGCGACCCCGCGCCCGCGCCGCTCCAGCAGGGTGGTGCGGGTCTCGCGTTCCAGCTTGGCGATCTGCTGGGAGACGGCCGAGGGGGTGTACCCGAGGGCGGCCGCCGCGCCCGCGACCGAGCCGTGGACGGAGACGGCGTGCAGGGCGCGCAGCCGGGAGAGGTCGAGCATGGCCCAACCGTAAGCAATGCTTCATCCATCCCGGAAGGGATCCGCGCTGGTGCTACATGGTTGCGGCACCGATGCTCGGAGCATGCGTCCAGTTCACACGGCTCTCGCCGCACTCGTCGCCGCCGTCTGGGGCGTCAACTTCGTCGTCATCCAGATCGGGCTCGGCCACTTCCCGCCCCTGCTGCTGTCCGCCCTGCGCTTCCTCGCCGCCGCGCTGCCCGCGGTGTTCTTCGTCGGGCCGCCCAAGGTCGCGTGGAAGTGGGTCCTCGGCGTCGGGGCCGCCCTCGGCATCGCCAAGTTCGGCCTGCTCTTCACGGGGATGGCCGCCGGGATGCCGGCCGGGCTGTCCTCCCTCGTCCTCCAGGTGCAGGCCGTGTTCACCGCCGTCCTCGCCGCCGTGGTGCTGCGGGAGCGGCCCGGGCCGGTCCGGCTGGCCGGCATGGGCGTCGCGCTCGCCGGGATCTCCGTGGCCGCCGTCGACGGGGGCACCTCCGGGCCGGTGCTCGGCTTCACCCTGGTCGTCGCGGCCGCCGCCTGCTGGGGCGTGTCCAACGTGCTCACCCGCAAGGCGGCCCCGCCCGACGCGCTGAACTTCATGGTCTGGGTGTGCACGGTGCCCGTGCTGCCGCTGCTCGGGCTGTCCCTGCTGCTGGAGGGACCCGAGCGGGACCTGGCCGCGCTGCGGGCCCTGGACTGGTCCGGGGTGGGCGTCATCGCGTACGTCGCCTGGATCTCGACCGTGTTCGGCTTCGGCGCCTGGGGGTACCTGCTGCGGCGCTACCCGGCCTCGGCCGTCGCCCCGTTCTCGCTGCTCGTGCCGGTGTTCGGGATGTCCTCGGCGGCACTGGTGCTGGGCGAGAGCGTGTCCGGGCCGCGCTGGGTGGCGGCGGTGCTGCTGGTCGGCGGCGTCGCGCTGACCTCGCTGGCCCCGACGCGGCAGCCGCGGACGGGTGCGGCGGGGGCGGGTGCGGCGGGGACGGACCTGTCCGCGCCCGGCGGGGTCCGGGCGCCGGCGGGGACGTCGTCCGCCGTCAGTTCCGCCGTCAGTGCGGGGAGTCCTCCTGCAGGGGCAGCCGCCAGTCCTGCCCCGTGAGGGCGACGCCGTACGAGCGGTGCGGCCGCTCGGCGACCAGGGTGAACCCGGCGCGCTGGTAGAGGGCCCGGGCCGCGGCCAGCACGTCGTTGGTCCACAGCACGAGCTCGCGGTAGCCGGCCGAGCGGGCGAACGCGACGACCGTGTCGACCAGGAGGGTCCCGATGCCGTGCCCGCGGCCCTCCGGGTCCACCAGCAGCAGGCGCAGCCGGGCCGTGCCGGGCGATCCGTCCTCGCGGACGCACATCACCGAGCCGACCGGCCTGCCGTCCAGCTCGGCGATCCAGACCCGTTCCAGATGCGGGTCGTGGTCCTCGGCGAAGTCGGCGACGATACGGGCCACCAGTGCCTCGAAGTCCGTGTTCCAGCCGTACTCGGCGGCATAGAGCGCGCCGTGCCGCTGCACGATCCAGCCCAGCTCGCCGGGTTCCGGATCCCGCAGCCTCACCTGTCCGCCGGAGGTGTCCATGGCGACCGAGGATAGCGTGCGGGAGCCCGGCCGAAACGCCTGGTTCGCGGTGGCTTGCAGGCATTGCGCAGGTACCCGGAACCCCTCCGAGGTAATGGAAACGTAAAGTTCCGATTCCGGGTGCAACCCCCGGGCGCACAGGCGGGTCGTACGGTGCGTCGGTGCTTCCGGGGAGGGATCTGGGGGGATCGGGAAGTCCGACGAGGGAGGGGTAACCGTGAGGGGGTCCGGCCGGGGAGGCCGGGCCCCCTTCTCGCGCCGCGGCGGGTTTTCCACAGGTCTGCCGGGCTGTCCGAGCCGGACGGTAACTTCGTGCCATGACAAGCAACGGGGCGGTGCAACTGGCGGTGGTCGAGGGGGTGCTCGAACGCATCACCTACGCCAACGAGGAGAACGGCTACACGGTCGCCCGCGTCGACACCGGCCGGGGCAGCGGCGACCTGCTGACCGTCGTGGGCGCACTGCTCGGGGCCCAGCCCGGCGAATCGCTGCGCATGGAAGGCCGTTGGGGCTCCCACCCCCAGTACGGCAAGCAGTTCACCGTGGAGAA
Organism: Streptomyces sp. NPDC029014; assembly: GCF_055564695.1. Taxonomy (NCBI): domain Bacteria; kingdom Bacillati; phylum Actinomycetota; class Actinomycetes; order Kitasatosporales; family Streptomycetaceae; genus Streptomyces; species Streptomyces sp. NPDC029014. The sequence goes on along the minus strand of NZ_JBVHVT010000064.1, from coordinate 15,921 downwards.
CTACCGCACCGTGCTGCCCGCCACCATCCAGGGCATACGCCGCTACCTCGGATCCGGCCTGATCAAGGGCATCGGCCCGAGGATCGCCGACCGGATCGTGGAGCACTTCGGCACCGACACCCTCGACGTCATCGAGAGCGAGCCCAAGCGGCTCGTCGAGGTGCCCGGCCTCGGCCCCAAGCGGACGAAGCTGATCGGCGCCGCCTGGGAGGAGCAGAAGGCCATCAAGGAGGTCATGGTCTTCCTCCAGGGCGTCGGCGTCTCCACCTCCATCGCGGTCCGCATCTACAAGAAGTACGCCGACGCCTCCATCTCGGTGGTGAAGAACCAGCCCTACCGGCTCGCCGCCGACGTGTGGGGCATCGGCTTCCTCACCGCGGACCGCATCGCGCAGGCCGTCGGCATCCCGCACGACAGCCCGGACCGGGTCAAGGCCGGCCTCCAGTACGCCCTGTCCCAGTCGACCGACCAGGGCCACTGCTTCCTCCCCGAAGAGCGGCTGATCGCCGACGGGGTCAAGATGCTCCAGGTCGACACCGGGTTGGTCATCGAGTGCCTCGCCGAGCTCGCCGCCGACCCGGAGGGCGTCGTACGGGAAGCCGTGCCCGACCCGGAGGGCGGACCCGACCTGACGGCCGTCTACCTCGTGCCCTTCCACCGGGCCGAGCTGTCGCTGGTGGGGCAGCTGCGCCGGCTGCTGAACGCCGAGGACGACCGGATGGGGTCCTTCCGGGAGGTGGACTGGGACAAGGCCCTGCGCTGGCTGGCCGGGCGCACCGGGGCCGATCTCGCGCCCGAGCAGCGCGAGGCCGTCAAGCTGGCGCTGACCCGCAAGGTCGCCGTCCTCACCGGCGGGCCCGGCTGCGGCAAGTCCTTCACCGTGCGGTCGATCGTCGAGCTGGCCCGGGCCAAGAAGGCCAAGGTCGTGCTGGCCGCGCCCACCGGCCGGGCCGCGAAGCGACTGTCGGAGCTGACCGGGGCCGAGGCGTCCACCGTGCACCGGCTGTTGGAGCTCAAGCCGGGCGGGGACGCCGCCTACGACCGGGACCGGCCGCTCGACGCCGACCTGGTCGTCGTCGACGAGGCCTCGATGCTGGACCTCCTGCTGGCGAACAAGCTGGTCAAGGCGGTGGCACCGGGGGCGCACCTGCTGCTCGTCGGGGACGTGGACCAGCTGCCCTCGGTCGGCGCCGGGGAGGTGCTGCGCGACCTGCTGGCGGACGGCAGCCCGGTGCCCGCGGTCCGCCTGACCAGGATCTTCCGCCAGGCCCAGCAGTCGGGCGTGGTCACCAACGCCCACCGGATCAACACCGGCCTGACGCCCCTGACCGAGGGCCTGCCCGACTTCTTCCTCTTCGCCGAGGAGGACACCGAGGCGGCCGGCCGGCTCACCGTGGACGTGGCCGCGCGGCGGGTTCCGGCCAGATTCGGCCTCGACCCGCGCCGTGACGTGCAGGTACTCGCACCCATGCACCGCGGCCCGGCCGGCGCGGGGAACCTCAACAGCCTGCTCCAGCAGGCCGTCACCCCGGCCCGCCCGGACCTCGCCGAGAAGAGGTTCGGCGGCCGGGTCTTCCGCGTCGGCGACAAGGTCACCCAGATCCGGAACAACTACGAGAAGGGCGCGAACGGCGTCTTCAACGGCACCGTCGGCGTGGTCACCGCCCTTGACCTGGTCGAACAGCGCCTGACGGTGCGGACGGAGGAAGATGAGGAGGTCGAGTACGAGTTCTCCGAGCTGGACGAGCTGGCGCACGCGTACGCCGTCACCATCCACCGGTCCCAGGGCAGCGAGTACCCGGCGGTCGTGATCCCTGTCACCACCGGGGCCTGGATGATGCTCCAGCGCAACCTGCTCTACACGGCGGTGACGAGGGCGAAGAAGCTGGTCGTCCTGGTCGGGTCCCGCAAGGCCCTGGCCCAGGCAGTGCGTACGGTTTCCGCAGGCAGGAGGTTCACGGCGGTCGCCCCTAGGCTGTCCGGCCGCATACCGGTGGGAAACATCGCCTAGGGTTTCCGCATTTGGCGCGGAGGGGGCAGGATAAGCAGGTTGACGGCACTCAGTGCCGCCAAAAAGCCTAAGGCCGACCCCGAGTGCACTCTCCTGCGCCAAATGGGGGAAGGTAGAGGAAGTCAGGGCACCTCGAAGAAGAGGCACTACGTCGGTGAGGGATGACGTGAGCGACAACTCTGTAGTACTCCGGTACGCGGACGGTGAATACACCTACCCGGTGGTCGAGAGCACCGTCGGTGACCAGGGCTTCGACATCTCGAAGCTGAGGGCCCAGACCGGGCTCGTCACCTTGGACAGCGGCTACGGCAACACCGCCGCCTACAAGTCCGCGATCACCTACCTCGACGGTGAGCAGGGCATCCTGCGCTACCGCGGCTACCCGATCGAGCAGCTGGCGGAGCGCTCGACCTTCATCGAGGTCGCGTACCTGCTGATCAACGGTGAGCTGCCGACCGTCGACCAACTCGCGTCGTTCCGCAACGAGATCACCCAGCACACCCTGCTGCACGAGGACGTCAAGCGGTTCTACGACGGCTTCCCGCGCGACGCGCACCCGATGGCCATGCTGTCCTCCGTGGTCAGCGCGCTGTCGACGTTCTACCAGGACAGCCACAACCCGTTCGACGAGAAGCAGCGCCACCTCTCGACGATCCGCCTGCTGGCCAAGCTGCCGACGATCGCGGCCTACGCGTTCAAGAAGTCGGTCGGCCACCCGGTCGTCTACCCGCGCAACGACCTCGGCTACGTCGAGAACTTCCTGCGCATGACCTTCTCCGTGCCGGCCCAGGAGTACGAGCTGGACCCGGTCGTGGTCTCCGCGCTCGACAAGCTGCTGATCCTGCACGCGGACCACGAGCAGAACTGCTCCACCTCCACGGTCCGCCTGGTGGGCTCCTCGCAGGCGAACATGTTCGCCTCGATCTCCGCCGGCATCTCGGCCCTGTGGGGCCCGCTGCACGGTGGCGCCAACCAGTCCGTGCTGGAGATGCTCGAGGGCATCCAGGCCAACGGTGGCGACGTCGACTCCTTCATCAACAAGGTGAAGAACAAGGAGGACGGCGTCCGCCTGATGGGCTTCGGCCACCGCGTCTACAAGAGCTTCGACCCCCGCGCGAAGATCATCAAGGCTGCCGCCCACGATGTCCTCTCGGCCCTCGGCAAGTCCGACGAGCTGCTCGACATCGCCCTGAAGCTCGAAGAGCACGCGCTCTCCGACGACTACTTCGTCCAGCGCAACCTGTACCCGAACGTGGACTTCTACACGGGTCTGATCTACCGCGCCATGGGCTTCCCGACCGAGATGTTCACCGTGCTCTTCGCGCTCGGCCGGCTGCCCGGCTGGATCGCCCAGTGGCACGAGATGATCAAGGAGCCGGGTTCCCGCATCGGTCGCCCGCGCCAGATCTACACCGGTGTCGTCGAGCGCGACTTCGTGCCGGTCGAGGCCCGCTGACCCCAGCGGTAGCGAGCCGACGGGCCGGCCGTACGCGGCCGGCCCGGTCCCGGAGCAGCGAAAAGCGCCCCGCCGTCGATCCCCCCACGGGTCGACGGTCGGGGCGCTTTTCCTGTCCCCGGCACCGGATTCCCCCCACGGGATCCGGGCCGGGTGTCGGCGAGGAGCGCAGGCCGGTTGCGCTCCGGTCGGGTGTCTGCCGGGACCCGCACGGGTCGGGAGGGCCGCTCAAAGCACCCCGTTGAGCGCGCGTCCCGGCCGGCCGATGCCACGGATGTCCCCCAAGACCCCCGTCGAACGTCCCCCAAGACGTTCCGGCATCGCCCCATTAGACCCACTGCGGGGCCCGATGGTTACGTTGTCAACAGTGTGATCTGCGTCTCCTGTGAAGGAAGTGTGCGCAGAGTGAGGAGAAGGGCCTCAGCGGAAGGATCGCAGACGCAGGCTGTTCGTCACCACGAAAACCGAGGAGAAAGCCATCGCTGCCCCCGCGATCATCGGGTTGAGCAGGCCGGCCGCGGCGAGCGGCAGCGCCGCCACGTTGTAGCCGAAGGCCCAGAACAGGTTGCCCTTGATGGTGCCGAGGGTCCGGCGCGAGAGCCGGATCGCGTCCGCCGCGACCCGCAGGTCCCCGCGCACCAGGGTCAGGTCGCTCGCCTCGATGGCGGCGTCCGTACCGGTGCCCATGGCCAGGCCCAGGTCGGCCTGGGCGAGCGCGGCCGCGTCGTTGACGCCGTCGCCGACCATGGCGACCGTACGCCCCTCGGCCTGCAGGCGGCGTACGACGTCGGCCTTGTCCTGGGGGAGCACCTCGGCGATCACCTCGTCGATGCCCACCTCCCGGGCCACCGTCTCGGCCACGGCCCGGTTGTCGCCGGTCAGCAGGACCGGCGTGAGGCCGAGCGCCCGCAGCCGGGAGACCGCCTCCGCGCTGGTGTCCTTCACCGCGTCGGCCACCGTCAGGACCCCGCGCGCCGCACCGTCCCAGGCCACCAGGACGGCGGTGCTGCCCTCGGCCTCGGCGGCCGCCTTGGCCTCGGCGAGCCCCTCCGGCAGGGGGATCGACCAGTCGTCGAGCAGCCGGGGGCGACCCACCAGGACGGCGTGGCCCTCCACGACGCCCTGGACGCCGAGCCCGGCGAGGTTCTCGAAGGACTCCGGGACCGGCAGCGCGCCGGCCCGCTCGGCCGCCCCGGAGGCGATGGCCCGGGCGATCGGGTGCTCGGAGGCGTGCTCCAGGGAGCCGGCGAGGCGCAGCAGCTCCGCCGCGTCCGTGCCCTCGGCGGGGTGGACGCCGACCAGGGCCATCCGACCCGTGGTGACCGTCCCGGTCTTGTCGAGGACGACCGTGTCGACGCGGCGGGTGGACTCCAGCACCTCGGGCCCCTTGATCAGGATGCCCAGCTGGGCGCCGCGCCCGGTACCGACCATCAGCGCGGTCGGGGTGGCGAGGCCCAGGGCGCAGGGGCAGGCGATGATCAGGACGGCCACGGCGGCGGTGAAGGCGGCGGTGGCGTCGTCGGTGAGCAACAGCCAGGTGACCCAGGTGCCGAGGGCCAGGAGCAGGACGACGGGGACGAAGATCCCGGAGATCCGGTCGGCGAGCCGCTGCACCTCGGCCTTGCCGTTCTGCGCGTCCTCGACGAGCTTGGCCATGCGGGCCAGCTGGGTGTCGGCGCCGATCCGGGTGGCCTCGACGACGAGGCGGCCGGAGGTGTTGACGGTGGCGCCGGTGACGGCGTCGCCGACGCCGGTGTCCACCGGGACCGACTCGCCGGTCAGCATGGAGGCGTCCACGGCGGAGCTGCCCTCGACGACCGTGCCGTCGGTGGCGATCTTCTCGCCGGGGCGGACGACGAACCGGTCGCCGACCGCGAGGGCGCTCACGGGGATCCGAACCTCCCGGCCGCCGCGCAGCACGGCGACGTCCTTGGCGCCGAGCTCCATCAGGGCCTTCAGCGCGGCGCCCGCCTTCCGCTTCGAGCGGGCCTCCAGGTAGCGGCCGAGCAGGATGAAGCTGACGACGCCGGCGGCGACCTCCAGGTAGATGGTGGAGGCGCCGTCGGAGCGGGAGGTCGTGAAGTCGAAGCCGTGGCGCATGCCGGGCATGCCGGCGTGGCCGAAGAACAGGGCCCACAGGGACCAGGTGAAGGCGGCGAGCGTGCCGACGGAGACCAGGGTGTCCATGGTGGCGGCGCCGTGCCGGGCGTTGGTCCAGGCGGCCCGGTGGAAGGGCAGCGCGCCCCAGACGACCACGGGGGCGGCGAGGGTCAGCGAGAGCCACTGCCAGTTGTCGAACTGGAGGGCCGGGACCATGGCGAGCAGGACGACGGGCAGCGAGAGCGCGGCGGAGACCAGCAGCCGCTGGCGCAGGGCGGCCGTCTCCGGGTCCGTCGCCCGCTTCGGGGCCTCGGCTTCCGCTTCCGCTTCGGCCTCGGGCAGCGGGGCCGGTGGAGGGGGCTCCTCGGCGGTGTACCCGGTCTTGACGACGGTGGCGATCAGGTCGGCCACCGAGGTGCCGGGGCTGTAGGAGACCCGCGCCTTCTCGGTGGCGTAGTTCACCGTGGCGCTGACGCCGTCCATCCGGTTGAGCTTCTTCTCGATGCGGGCCGCGCAGGAGGCGCAGGTCATCCCGCCGATCGTCAGCTCGACCTCGGTGGTGTCGGCGGGCGCCGCCGCTATGGGTCCGTCGTGCACCGTACTGCTGCTCGTACTCGTGCTCATGCTCATGATCCGGCTCCAAGGGGGATCCGGGCCGTACGGATCCAGTATGAGCTGGAGGTACGGCCCGGTCGGGTGCTGCGCAGGTGCGGGAAGTGCGGGAGGGGTGCTCGAAGCGCTCGAAGCGCTGCCGCGGAGGGCCGTGGGCCTCAGGCGCGGCCGGTGAACTCGTAGCCGGCCTCGTCGACGGCGGCGCGGACGTCCTCGTCCGCGAGCGGCGCTGCGGAGACCACGGTGACCTCGCCGGTCGCGGCGACGGCCTTGACCGAGGTGACGCCCGGCAGGGCGGAGAGCTCGGTGGTCACCGCGCCCTCGCAGTGGCCGCAGGTCATGCCCGTCACCCGGTAGACGGTGGTGGTCTGGGTGTCCGTCTCGGCGGTCATGTCGTTCTCCTCTTCGAAGGTGCGTCCGGTGCTGCCGGAAGGGGTGGCGGCGCGGGGGCTGTCACTCCACCGTCCTCCCGACACTCGGAGACTATACCCCTAGGGGGTATGAATGCGAGAGGTGTCGGCGATTTCCCGGTGCGGCGGTTCCGGTACGACGGACCCCGCCCGGTGATCCCGGACGGGGCGGTGGGGGAGGGGGCGCGGGCGGCCGGGTCAGTCGCCGCGACGCCGGTTGCCGGGACGGCGGGCCGCCCACCCCCGGATCGTGTCGGCGAGCCAGTAGGGCTTGCCGCCCTCCACGTGGTCGGGTGCGGGAAGCAGTCCGTGCTTGCGGTACGAGCGGACCGAGTCCGGCTTGACCCGGATGTGGGCGGCGATCTCCTTGTACGACCACAGCTGTCCGTCGCTCATCGACGACACCTCCTCGTCCACGTGGCGGGCCGGCCGGAAGGCCGTCGGGGGGAGCCGGCGCGTGGACACAGACGATCACTCGGGTTGTGCCCGGAGAACGACGCGGTGCGGGGGCGGGGGAGGGCTTGTCGAATGCCTGTGACGGAAAAATGGCGTAATGCGGACATACCTGAGCCGCGGGGGATTCCTGTGACGGGTGGGGCACCCGGGGGTGCCCCACCCCGCGGCTCAGCGGTACAGGGCCGGCCGCTCCACCAGCTCCACCGGGGTACGGACCCCACTGCGCGACGCCGCCACCCCGGCCTCGCAGACGGCCGCCGCCGCATAGCCGTCCCACGCATCGGGTCCGGCCACCCCGCCCCGGGCGGCCGCGGCCACCCACCGCCGCAACTGGCGGTCGTACGCGTCGGCGAAGCGGACGGTGAAGTCCTGCGGGATCGCGCCGGACCGGGCGCCCGCCCGCCGGACCGTCATCGCCCCCACCTCGCCGATGGAGGCGCTGCCCGACTCGCCCACCGCCTCGCACCGGACCTCGTAGCCGAAGCCGCAGTTGACGAAGACCTCCACGTCGACGAGGGTCCCGCCGGAGGTCTCCATCAGGACGAACCGGGGATCGTGCAGCTCCGCCGGGGCCGCCGAGGTCGGCGGCGGGGAGAAGACCGACACCGCGGTGATCTCCTGCCCCAGCAGCCAGCGGGTCGCGTCGACCTCGTGCACCAGCGAGTCGTTGATCAGGCTGTCGCTGGTGAAGAAGGGCAGGGAGGTGGCGTTGCGGTGCCGGCAGTGCAGGAACAGCGGCCGACCGATCCCGCCCCCGTCCAGCAGCTCCTTGAGCTCCTCGTACTCCGTGTCGTGCCGCCTCATGAACCCCACCTGCACCAGGCGCCGGCCCAGCCGCTGCTCGGCCTCCATCACGCGCAGCGCCCCCGCGGTGTCCGGGGTCATCGGCTTCTCGCAGAGCACCGGCAGCCCCCGCTCCAGGGCCAGCCCGATGGCCTCCTCGTGCGCGGCCCCGGGAGAGGCGATCAGGACGGCCTGCACCCCCGGCGCGGCAATCGCGGCGGCGGCGTCCGTGTGGGCGCCCACCCCGTCCAGGCCGGCCGCGACCTCCTTGGCCCGGTCCCCGTCCGGGTCGGCCACGGCGACCACCCGGGCCCCGCCGACCGTCCGCCCGATCCGGCGGACGTGGTCGGAGCCCATCTTCCCGGTCCCGATGACGGCGATGCCGAGCGTGCTCATGTCGTTTTCCCTCCAGGCGGGCGGTCAGCGGTCAGGTCGTCAGCGGTCGGGCGGTCGACGGACGGGTGGTCGACGGTCGGGTGGTCGACCGTCGGACTGTCGGTGTTCCCGCGGTCAACGGGCGCCGCAGGAGCGCAGGTAGGCGCGGGTGCGGCGGGCGATCGGCAGCGGGCGGTCGGGCGGGCAGGGGTACATGTCCTGCTCCACGATGGCGAAGAGGTCCACACCGAGCCGCTGGGCGGCCGCGAGCACGGGCTCCAGCGCGGGCACGCCCGCCGGCGGTTCGCACATCACTCCCCGGGCGACGGCCGGGCCGAACGGCAGCTCCTCCGCGACGACTTCGGCGAGGATCCGCGGGTCGACCTGCTTCAGGTGCAGGTAGCCGATCCGCTCGCCGAACGTCTCGATGGCCCGGACGCTGTCGCCGCCGCAGTACGCGTAGTGCCCGGTGTCCAGGCAGAGGGAGACCAGGTCGGGGTCGGTGGCGTCCAGGAAGCGGGCCACGTTCGCGGCGGTGTCGATGTGCGTGTCGGCGTGCGGGTGGACCACGATCCGCAGCCCGTACCGCTCCCGCACCTCCCGGCCCAGCCGCTCGGTCTGCGCGGTCAGTTCGCGCCATTGCCCGGCAGTGAGCTCCCTGTCCTCCAGCACCTTGCCGGTCTTGTCGTCCCGCCAGAAGGACGGGATGACGACCAGGTGCTCCGCGCCCATGGCCCGGGTCAGTGCGGCGATCCGCGACACGTGCTCCCAGGTCTCCTCCCACACGGTGGGCCCGTGATGGAGTCCGGTGAAGACGGTGCCCGCGCTGACGCGCAGGCCCCGCCCCGCGGTCTCGTCGGCGAGCCGGGCGGGATCGGTGGGGAGGTAGCCGTACGGCCCGAGCTCGATCCACTCGTACCCGGCCCCGGCGACCTCGTCGAGGAAGCGGTTCCACGGGGTCTGCTGCGGATCTTCGGGAAACCAGACACCCCACGAGTCCGGAGCCGAACCGATGCGGATACGGGTCAACGCGGGCGGGGAGGACGTCATGACGGCCACCTTAGGGTGCGAGACGAGTGGGAGGACTTGCCTGTGACCACAGCCGAGGATGTCGTTTTCGACCTCATCACGATGGGGCGGATCGGGGTGGATCTCTACCCCCTCAGAACGGGCGTACCGCTCGCGGAGGCGGACACCTTCGGGAAGTTCCTGGGCGGGTCGCCCGCCAACGTGGCCGTCGCCGCGGCCCGGCTCGGCCGGCGCACCGCGCTGATCAGCCGGACCGGGGCGGACCCCTTCGGGGCGTACCTGCGGGCCGAGCTGCGGCGATTCGGGGTCGACGACCGCTGGCTGGCCGAAGTGGCCGCGTACCCCACCCCGCTGACGTTCTGCGAGGTGTTCCCGCCCGACCACTTCCCGCTGTACTTCTACCGCCTGCCCAAGGCGCCGGACCTGGAGATCGCGGCCGACGAACTCGACCCCGCCGCACTGCGGGCGGCCCGCGTGTTCTGGATGACGGGCACGGGCCTGAGCGCGCAGCCGAGCCGGGCCGCCACGCTGGCCGCCCTCGAAGCCAGGGCCAAGGCCGGGATCACCGTCTTCGACCTGGACTGGCGGCCCATGCTGTGGGAGGAGGACCCGGCGAAGCCCTACGCGCAGGCCCTGGGCCTGGCCACGGTGGCCGTCGGCAACACGCAGGAGTGCGCGGTCGCGACCGGCGAGTCCGACCCGCACGCGGCGGCCCGGGCGCTGCTGGCGGCCGGGGTCGAGCTGGCCGTCGTCAAGCGGGGCCCCGACGGCGTCCTGGCCGTGCACCGCGACGGGACCGTGGCCGAGGCCGCACCCCTGGAGGTGGAGGTGGTCAACGGGCTGGGCGCGGGCGACGCCTTCGGCGGCGCGCTGTGCCACGGCCTGCTGGAGGGCTGGGAGCTGCCCCGGGTGCTCCGGTACGCGAACGCGGCCGGGGCGATCGTCGCCTCCCGGCTGGCGTGCTCCCCGGCCATGCCATACCCCGCCGAGATCGAGGAGCTGCTCGGATGACGACCCTGGTCGAGCACGCGCTGCCGCACGCCCGGCTGCGCGTCCTGTCCCTCGAACCCGGCGGGACGTACGAGCACGAGGCGGGGGAGTGCGAGTGGATCGTCCTGCCGCTGGCCGGCCCGGCGGCGGTCCGCTGCACCTCGCCGGCGCCGGGCGCGGCGCGGGACCAGAAGTCGGGGTCGGGCCCGCGCGACGGCGAGGGCGGCGGCACCAGCACGTTCGAGCTCCGGGGCCGCGCCTCCGTCTTCGACGCCGTCAGCGACTTCGCCTACCTGCCGCGCGACAGCCGCAGCAACATCACCGCCCCGCAGGGAGGCCGGTTCGCGCTGGCCGGCGCCGTCTGCGAGCGGGTGCTGCCCGCCCGCTACGGTCCCGCCGGCGACGTCCCCGTCGAACTGCGCGGCGCCGGCCGCTGCTCCCGCCAGGTCAACAACTTCGCCGCCGCCGACGCCTTCGCCTGCGACCGGCTCATCGCGGTCGAGGTGCTCACCCCCGGCGGCAACTGGTCCTCGTACCCGCCGCACAAGCACGACGAGCACGACCCCGGCCGGGAGTCCCGCCTGGAGGAGGTCTACTACTACGAGATCGCCCCGCACGGGGACACGCCCGGCTTCGGGTACCAGCGTGTCAGCCCCTCCCCGGCGGGGAAGACCGACGTCCTCGCCGAAGTGCGGACCGGTGACGCGGTCCTCATCCCGGACGGCTGGCACGGGCCGTCCATCGCCGCCCCCGGACACGACATGTACTACCTCAACGTGATGGCCGGACCGGACCGGGCCCGGGAGTGGCTGATCCGGGACCACCCCGACCACGCCTGGATCCGCGACACCTGGCCCGGCCAGGACGTGGACCCCCGGCTGCCCTTCCACCGAGCGGAGGACCCGACCCGATGAGGCTCACCGTCGCCCAGGCCCTCGTCCGCTTCCTCACCCGCCAGTACACCGAGCGGGACGGCCGCCGCCGGCGGCTGGTCGCGGCCACCTGGGGGATCTTCGGACACGGCAACGTCGCCGGTATCGGCCAGGCCCTCCTGGAGACCGGCCGGTCGGACATGCCCTTCATCCAGGGCCGCAACGAGCAGGCCATGGTGCACGCCGCCGTCGGCTACGCCCGCCACAGCGGCCGGCTCTCCGCGCACGCCGTCACCACCTCCATCGGCCCGGGCGCCACCAACCTGGTCACCGGCGCCGCGCTCGCCACCATCAACCGGATCCCCGTCCTCCTGCTGCCCGGCGACACCTTCGCCACCCGGCCCGCCGACCCCGTGCTCCAGCAGCTCGAAGTGCCCCACGCGGGCGACGTCTCCGTCAACGACGCCCTGCGGCCGGTCTCCCGCCACTTCGACCGGGTCACCCGCCCCGAGGCCCTCGTCCCGGCCGCCCTCCAGGCCATGCGGGTCCTCGCCGACCCCGTGCAGACCGGCGCCGTGACCCTGGCCCTGCCGCAGGACGTCCAGACCGAGGCGTACGACTGGCCCGAGGAGTTCTTCGCCGAGCGGGTGTGGACCGTACGCCGGCCCCGGCCCGGAACCGCCGAGCTGCGGGCCGCCGCCGAGGCAGTCCGCGCCGCCCGTCGCCCCCTGCTGATCGCCGGCGGCGGCATCCACCACAGCGCCGCCGAGGACGCCCTGCGCGACTTCGCCGAGGCCACCGGCATCCCGGTCGCCGCCACCCAGGCCGGAAAGGGCGCGCTGCGCCACGACCACCCGGCCGAGGTGGGAGCCGTCGGCCACACCGGCACCGCCACCGCCGACGACCTGGCGCGCGCCGCCGACCTGGTCATCGCCGCCGGCACCCGGCTGACCGACTTCACCACCGCCTCCTCCACCCTCTTCCAGGACCCCGGGGTCCGCTTCCTCGGCCTCAACCTCGACCCGTACGACGCCCACAAACAGGCCGCGCTGCCCCTCGTCGGCGACGCCCGCGAGACCCTGGACGCCCTGCGCGCCGAGCTCACCGGCCACCGGGTGGACCCCGCCTACGAGCAGACCTACCGCAAGGCCAAGACCTACTGGGAGGCCCTGGTCGACCAGGCCTTCCACGCCCCCGACGACACCGCCCGCCCCACCCAGGCCCAGGTCCTCGGCGCCCTCGACGCCCTGGTCGACGACACCGACGTGATCGTCAACGCGGCCGGGTCGCTCCCCGGCGACCTGCACAGGCTCTGGCGGGCCCGCTCCCCGCACCAGTACCACGTCGAGTACGGCTACTCCTGCATGGGCTACGAGATCCCGGCCGCCCTCGGCGTCGCCCTCGCCGACCCCGGCCGGCCCGTGTGGGCGCTCGTCGGCGACGGCTCGTACCTGATGAACCCCACCGAGATCGTCACCGCGGTGCAGGAGGGCGTCCCGATCAAGGTGGTCATCCTCGACAACCACGGCTACGCCTCCATCGGCGGCCTCTCCGACGCCGTGGGCGGGGAGGGGTTCGGGACCGCGTACCGCTTCCGGGCGGACGACGGCTCGTACACGGGACCACCCCTGCCGGTGGACCTGGCGGCCAACGCAGCCTCCCTCGGGATGGCCGTGATCCGCGCCCACACCATCGGTGACCTGCGTAAAGCCCTTGCCGAGGCGCGGGGGGCCGACCGTCCCACATGTGTCTACGCACAGACCCGAACACCCGACACTGTGTCGGGCCCGCCCCCGGCACAGGCGTGGTGGGATGTTCCTGTGGCCGAGACCGCGACCCGTGCGGCAGCGGTCCGGGCCCGCGAGGAGTACGACCGGCAAGCCGCTCAGCGACGTCGCCATCTGTGAAGGAGCAAAGGCAATGAAGACCGTCAACCACTGGATCGGTGGCAAGACCGTCGAGGGCGCGTCGGGCAACTACGGCCCGGTCACCGACCCCGCCACCGGTGAGATCACCACGCAGGTCGCCCTCGCCTCCACGGCCGAGGTCGACGCGGCCGTACAGGTCGCCAAGGAGGCCTTCGAGACGTGGGGCCAGTCCTCGCTGGCCGCCCGCACCAAGGTGCTCTTCGCCTACCGGGCACTGCTCGACGCGCACCGCGACGACATCGCCGAGCTGATCACCGCCGAGCACGGCAAGGTCCACTCGGACGCCCTCGGCGAGGTCGCGCGCGGCCTGGAGATCGTCGAACTGGCCTGCGGGATCACCACCCAGCTCAAGGGCGAGCTGTCGACGTCCGTGTCGAACCGGGTCGACGTCGCCGCCATCCGCCAGCCGCTCGGCGTGGTCGCCGGCATCACCCCGTTCAACTTCCCGGCGATGGTGCCGATGTGGATGTTCCCCCTGGCCGTCGCCTGCGGCAACACCTTCGTCCTCAAGCCGAGCGAGAAGGACCCGTCGGCCGCGAACAAGCTGGCCGAGCTGGCCCAGGAGGCCGGCCTGCCGGACGGCGTGCTGAACGTGGTGCACGGCGACAAGGTCGCCGTCGACGCCCTGCTGGAGCACCCGGACGTGGCGGCCGTGTCCTTCGTCGGCTCCACCCCCATCGCCCGCTACATCCACACCACCGCGTCCGCCAACGGCAAGCGCGTCCAGGCCCTGGGCGGCGCCAAGAACCACATGCTGGTGCTGCCCGACGCCGACCTGGACGCGGCCGCCGACGCCGCGGTCTCGGCCGCCTACGGCTCGGCCGGCGAGCGCTGCATGGCGATCTCCGCGGTCGTGGCCGTCGGCGCCATCGGCGACGCCCTCGTCGAGAAGATCCGCGAGCGCGCCGAGAAGATCAAGATCGGCCCGGGCAACGACCCCACGTCCGAGATGGGCCCGCTGATCACGGCCGCCCACCGCGACAAGGTCGCCTCGTACGTCAAGGGCGCCGCCGACCAGGGCGCCGAGGTCGTCCTCGACGGCACCGGCCACACGGTCGACGGCTACGAGAACGGCCACTGGATCGGCCTGTCCCTGCTCGACCACGTCCGCACCGACTCCGACGCCTACCGCGACGAGATCTTCGGCCCGGTCCTGTGCGTGCTGCGCACCGAGACCTACGAGGAGGGCGTGGCCCTCATCAACGCCTCGCCGTTCGGCAACGGCACCGCGATCTTCACCCGGGACGGCGGCGCCGCCCGCCGCTTCCAGCTGGAGATCCAGGCGGGCATGGTCGGCGTCAACGTGCCGATCCCGGTGCCGGTGGGCTACCACTCCTTCGGCGGGTGGAAGGACTCCCTCTTCGGCGACCACCACATCTACGGCAACGACGGCATCCACTTCTACACCCGCGGCAAGGTCGTCACGACCCGCTGGCCCGACCCGTCCGAGGCCCCGGTGGGCGTGGACCTCGGCTTCCCCCGCAACCACTGACCGGCCGGCGGGCGGGTCCCCGACCCGCCCGCTGACGGAAAACCCCCGCAGGACCCCCGTAGGGCCCCCGCAGGGCCCCGGCAGGAACCCCCGGCCGCCCTCACGGCCGGGGGTTCCCGTGGTTCAGGGGGTCGGGGCCAGGTCCGGGGCGGGATCGGCGTCGGTGTCGGTGCCGCTGTCCGGAGCGGATGTGCCGCGGCGGCGGTGCAGGGCGCGGGCGGTGACGGCCGCGGCCGCGAGCAGCAGGAGCAGGGCGAGCGCCGGCCACGGCACGGCGGTGAACCGTACGACGGACTCCGCGGCCAGGTCCGGGTAGGCCGCCGCCCCCGCGGAGACCCGTACGGTGACCCGGTCCGACTGCGGTGCGTCCGGCCAGGGTTCGGTCAGCTCGATGCGCTGCCCCGGCAGCAGCACCAGCCGCTGCTCGCGGGCCGGCCGGTCCAGCAGGGTGCGGCCGAAAAGGCCCCCGGCCCTGACCGCCACCCGCGGCTCGATCACCACGTTGCCGCGGTTGACCAGGGCGTACGAGACGGTGGCGCGGGCCTCGCGGACCCACGGCAGCAGCGGTGCGGACCGCCGCACCCGTACGTCCTCCACGCTCAGCCCGGGCGCAAGCGGTCCCGGCACGCGGAAGTACAGCCGGGCGCCGACCTGCCGCTTGACCCCCACCTGCACCTTGCCGTCCTGCTGGACGCCCTCCACCTCGGTGCCGAGCGCGACGATGCCGCCGACGTGGTCGCCGGGAGCGGCGTCCTGCGGGACCCGCACGGTGAACGGGACGTCCAGGCGGCCCCGGGCCGGCACGGTCACGGTGGTCGCGGCCTGCGGGGCCAGAGCGACCCACGCGCCGACGTCCCGCGGTGCGCGGTCCACCGGCAGCAGGGCGAAGGCCCCCCCGACCGGGGTGTTCACGGCGTCGGTGGCGAAGAGCCGGAACGTCCGCTCCCGGTCGGAGGAGTTCACGACCGTCACGCTGTCGCTGACGGTGGTGCCCGCCGCCCCCTGGTGGAAGAAGTAGGCCCGGTCGGTCACCGCGGCGCCGGCCGGCGGGGTCGGGAACACCCCCCAGGTGCCGTTGTCCGCGGCCGCGGCCGGGTGGGCGCCGGCGGTGGGCAGCAGCAGCGCCGCCAGCAGGGCCAGCAGGCCGAGGAGCGGGAGGCGGCGCGGGCCGGGCGGAGTCGTACGGGTGGGGCGGCGCATGGGCTCTCCCGTCGGCGGCGGCGTCGGCGTCGGATGGGGATGTCGGACGGGGATGTCGGACGGGGGTGCACGGGAGGTCCGGGAAACGGGGGGTGGGGGGGGGGGGGGGGGGGGGGGGGGGGGGGGGGGGGGGGGGGGGGGGGGGGGGGGGGGGGGGGGTGGGGGGGGATGGCGTAGCGTCTGAAAACACAACACAAGAGAAACAAC
>NZ_JBVHVT010000063.1:14667-54216 GCF_055564695.1 Streptomyces sp. NPDC029014 | reverse complement strand
CAACACCCCCCACCACCCCCCCCCCCCCCCCCCCCCCCCCCCCCCCCCCCCCCCCCCCCCCCCCCCCCCCCCCCCCCACGACTCCGCCTACCGGGTCCGGGCCACGGTGGTGACGCGGCTGCGCCTCCCGGGATTTCGGACGCCGGAGAGGTCGGCGATGCGGCCGCCCTCGACAGCAACGGCCAGGACGCCGCCGGGCACCACGACGTCGGGGGCGAGCACATCGAGGAGTTCCTGCGGGTTCCCGCTCTCCAGGGCGTGTGGGAACTACTCCAGGGCCGCCCGGGCCTCGCCCGGCCCTGGAGGACGTCTTCGGCGTCGGCCGCCGATCCGAGCATCTCGTGGGCGACGCTGAAGAGCAGGTCGCGGTGGGCCGCGAGCCCCTCGATCGCCGGGTCGGTGCGGTGATCGGTGCTCTGGTCGGTCACCTGTCTCGGTCCCTCTCTCGAACGCCGGTCAGATGTCCTCGGCGCAAGGCGGTTGTCCCGTGGCAGGGTCAGCCGCCCAGGGTGAGGCTGATGTGGGGGGCGAGGGCGGTGAGGAAGTCGGGGGCGTCGAAGATGCGGCCGGCGGAGGCGACACCGGTGGTGCGGATCCGTCCGGTCAGGACCCGGTCGAGGGCTTCGACGACCAGAGGTGCGGTGACGGCGTAGATGTCGCGGCCCTCGGCGACGGCGCGGCGCTCGACGCCGCCGGAGCGGACGATCACGTCGACCAGGAAGGTCTGGTCGGAGCGGCCGAGCTCGTCGGTGGCGGTGGGCGCGGGGGTGTCGGACGAGGCGATGTCCTGGGCGGCGTCGACGGCCATGTGGGTGTGGACGTCACGGATCGACAGGTGGTCGGTGACCGTGACGACGTCGGCCATGGTGAACTCGGTGACGACCGGGCGGGGTCCCATCGGCGCGGGGAAGGGCCACGCGGTGGTGGGCGGGGTGTCGGTACGGCGCTGCCAGGCGCCGCCGCTGTAGCGCAGGCGGTACCCGCCGCGCCGTTCGCGGGAGACCGCACCGGACAGGCGGGTTCCGGCGGTGGGGTGCCAGCCGCTCAGGCCGTAGGCGATGTGGGCCTCGTCGGCGTGGGTCCAGTCCCCCATCGCGGTCGTGACCAGGAGGTCGCCCAAGCCACCGAAGAACGCCATCGCCGGGACGACCACGGCCTTCTCCTCGCGCGCCCGGTCGGCGTAGAGGGCGAACGTGTCGAGGTTGGCCTCCAGTTCGGCGGCCACGTCCAGGTACGGGATCCCCGCCCGCAGGGCCGCCTCGATCACCGGGCCGGTCGTCGAGGCGAACGGGCCCGCGCAGTTGATCACCGCGGCCGTGCCGGCCAGCGCCCGGTCGAGCGCAGCCGCGTCGTCGACCGGGGCCGGGCGGGCCCCGTACCCGGTCTCGTCGGCCAGGGCGGTCAGCTTCGCGGTGTCACGGCCGGAGAGGACCGGCAGGTACCCGCGGGCGGCCAGCTCGGCCACCACGAACCTGCCCGTGTGCCCGTACGCGCCGTAGACCGCCACCGTGGTGTGCGTCGTGCCGTTCACGAAATCCGCTCCCCTGCCTCGCATGTGCTGTGCGCCCCCGCTCCGCCTTCTTCGCGGCGGGCCGGTGCGCTGTGACGGACTCATCCTGGCCGGGGCCGGTCCACCCCACCAGTGTCCGGAACGACACGGGGCGTACAGTTCCCGACATGCGAAGCGTCGCCCTGGCCGTCACCGACGGCATGCTCCATTTCGAACTGTCGCTGGCCTGCGAGGTGTTCGGCTCGGACCTGACCCATCTGGTGGACCCCTGGTACCGGTTCTCGCTGTGCGGGTCGGGACCCGTGGTCGTGGACAGGTTCCGGCTGGAGCCGGACGAGGGGCTCGCCGGGCTGGCGCGCGCGGACACCGTGATCGTGCCGGGCTGGGCCGACGTCGAGCGCGACCCGCCGGTCGAACTCGTCGACGCGGTACGCGCCGCCCATGACGCCGGAGCACGCGTGGTGTCCCTGTGCACGGGCGCGTTCGTCCTGGCCGCCGCCGGGCTCCTCGACGGCCGGCGCGCCACCACCCACTGGGCCCACACCGGCGAACTGGCGCGCCGCCACCCCCGGATCACGGTCGACCCCGACGTCCTGTACGTCGACGACGGCAGCGTCCTGACCTCGGCGGGGAAGGCCGCGGCGATGGACCTGTGCCTCCATCTGGTCCGACTCGACCACGGGACGGCGATCGCCAACACCGTCGCCCGCCGGCTGGTCGTCCCGCCCCACCGGGACGGCGGCCAGGCCCAGTTCGTCCGTACGCCCGTTCCTGCGCCCGGCAACCACCCCCTGGCCGAACTCCTGCCCTGGATCCTGGCCCGCCTCGACGCACCCCTCACCGTCGACGACCTCGCCCGGCAGGCCGGCATGAGCTCCCGCCATCTGACCCGGCACTTCAAGACCGTCACGGGCACCACGCCTCTGCAGTGGCTGCACATCCAACGCATCCGTCACGCGCAGGAACTCCTGGAGGGCACCGACGCCACCATCGACGCCATCGCCTCCACCACGGGGATGGGCACCGCCACCACACTCCGGCGGCACTTCCACCGCAGCGTGGGCGTCCCACCCGACACCTACCGCCGCACCTTCCGCACCGGCGCCCTCCTGCACGACCGTCCCGAAGGCCGACGAGAGTGATCACTCGGCGCCGTCCGTTCGCCGGCTGCGGTCACCGGCGCGGACGGGGCCCTACCCGGGCGGCCGTCGGCCGTCGAAGCCGGTGATCATGGCGTGCAGGCCCGCGTCGAACCACCGCTGGTAGCAGGCGAGGGCTGCAGCGTCGTCCGCCGGGGCGGCGTCGGCGTCGGCGTCCTCGGTGCTGGGCGGGCGTCCGACCTGGGCCAGTGCGTGGCCGAGGGTGTAGACGCCGACGGACTGGATGCGGATCAGCGCTTCGTCGGTGTCGATGCCGGCGGCGGTGAAGCGGTCGAGGAGGGCGGCCAAGAGCGGCAGGGCGGTGTCGGGTTCGACGGGGTGGGTGGCCAGGAGGGGTACGGCGTGGGGGTGGTCCAGGAGTATGCGCCGGTAGGCGGTGGCGAAGTCGGTCAGGGCCTGGGTCCAGGTCTCTCCGGCGTCCAGGCCGGCCAGGGCTGAGGCGAACAGCGGTTGACGACCTTCGAGATGACGGCGTCCCGGCCGGGGAGGTGGCGGTAGAGGGACATCGCCGCGACCCCGAGGCGCGTGCCCAGGCGGCGCATGGTCAGCGCATCCGGTCCTTCGCGGTCCAGGAGGTCGATGGCCGCGGCGGTGATCCGGTCCACGCTGATCTGGGCGGGCCGGCCTCCCCGGCCGGGACGTGATGCCTGAGTCATGGCATCAGAGTCGCAGACTCACCCACGCAGCGTGACGGCCAGGGTGGCCCCCGTCATGACCGGGGTGAGGAGGGCGACGACCATGTGCTGGACGTCCGGGACGACGCTGCGGCCCTGCGCGGGAAGGACCTTCACCGTGCGGGTGTAGTCGCGTGCATAGGAATCCCGCTGCGCCTGCGTGCTGACGCCGTAGTACGGCAGCCACCAGCTCGCCGCGTGCCCCACCAGGACCGACAGGCACAGCACGAGGGCCACGACCCGCGAGGCCCCGTGGCCCGCGGCGATACCGCCGGAGATGAGCAGCGGGAGGGTGGTTGCAGTGTGCGTACGCCGTAAGCGTACAGCGTACGCACACCTGGTCCAGCACGGCCCGCCTGCGCTGACCGGCTCCGCTATCTAGACTGGAACGGAATGGCCAGGCCGCCCCTCCATCGCACGATGCCGGTCTTGAGGGAGGTCGGTCCCCGTGGACCTCAACACGATCACCGAAGTCGTCCGGCGACCCTCCGAGCAGCCGGCCGCCGACTGGCGCGAGGGGGACGCCTGGCTGGCAGGCGGCACCTGGCTGTTCTCCACGGAGCAGCCCGACCTGCGCCGCCTGGTCGATCTCACGGCGCTGCGTTGGGCCCCCCTCGTCCCGAGCGACGAGGGCCTCGAGATCGGTGCCACCTGCACCATCCGCGACCTGTACGCCTTCGCGCATCCGGACGACTGGACCGCGGGCCCGCTGCTCACCACGAGCTGCGAGGCCTTCCTGTCCTCGTTCAAGGTCTGGAACGCGGCGACCGTCGGCGGGAACATCTGCATGTCCCTGCCGGCCGGCCCCATGATCACGCTGACGGTGGCGCTGGAGGCCACGTACGAACTGTGGGCCCCCGACGGGTCCGAGCGCACCGTGGACGCCCTCGACTTCGTGACCGGCGACGGCCGGAACGTCCTCGCCCCCGGGGAGATCCTGCGGCGCGTCCGCATCCCGGCGAACGCCCTGGGGAAACGCGCCGCCCACCGCATCTTCACGCTCACCCACCTCGGCCGTTCCACCGTCTTCATCGTCGGTACGCGAACGCCCGGCGCGAACGACCTGCTGCTCACCGTCACGGCCGGCACCACACGACCGGTGCGCATGGCCTTCGACACCGCGCCCGATGCCCGCGACCTCCAGCAGGGCATCGACCTCATCCCCGGCGACGTCTGGTTCGCGGACGCCAACGGCACCCCCGACCACCGCCGCCATCTGACGAAGCACTTCGCCGAGGAGATTCGTCGCGAACTCGCGGACGGGGACCCGTCATGACGTACAGCGTCAACGGCAAGGCCTTCGAGCAGGAGCCGGAGCCCGGCCAGTGCCTGCGCACGTTCCTCCGCTCACTCGGCCACTACGGCGTCAAGAAGGGCTGCGACGCCGGCGACTGCGGTGCCTGCACGGTGTGGTTGGACGGCCACCCGGTCCACAGCTGCATCACTCCGGCGTTCCGCGCGGACGGCCACGAGGTGACCACCATCGAGGGTCTCGGCTCGCCCGGCAACCTGCATCCGATGCAGCGTCGGTTCCGCGACGCGCCCGGATTCCAGTGCGGCTTCTGCACCGCAGGGATGATCATGACGTCGGCAGCGTTCACCGAGGCGCAGAAGGCGAACCTGCCCCGTGCCCTGAAGGGCAACCTCTGCCGCTGCACCGGCTACCGGGCCATCGAGGACGCGGTGAACGGCGTCGTCGGCGTGGAGACGGCCAGGCCGGGAAAGGCCGTCGGCACGAGTGTGGGCGCACCCGCGGCCAACGACGTGGTGACCGGACGGGCCGAGTTCACCATGGACACCCGGATGGAGGGAATGCTGCACCTCAAGGTGCTGCACTCACCCCACGCGCACGCCCGCATCCTCTCGATCGACAGGACCGCGGCACTCGCGGTTCCCGGCGTGCACCGCGTCTACACCTGGGAGGACGTGCCCCGCAGGCGCTTCACCACGGCCATCCACACCGACCACCTGGTCGATCCGGACGACACCCTCATCCTCGACGACACGGTCCGCTTCGTGGGCCAGCGCGTCGTAGCGGTGCTGGCCGACACACCCGGCGCGGCCGAGGCGGGCTGCCGCAAGGTTCGCGTCGAGTACGAGCGCCTGCCGGCGGTGTTCGAGCCCGAGGAGGCCATGGCCGAGGGGGCTCCGCAGATACACCGCACGCCCGACCCGTTCGTCCGTGATCCCGTCCACAACATCCTGGTCGAACTCCATGCGCACATCGGGGACGTGGAGGCGGGGTTCACCGAAGCCGACGTGATCCACGAGGGCACGTACTCCTCGCCACGCGTGCAACACGCGCACCTGGAGACGCACGGCTCGATCGCCTGGATGGAGGACGGGCGGCTGAACGTCCGCACCAGTTCCCAGTCGCCGTCGATCGCCAAGGTCAAGTTGAGCCATCTGTTCGCGCTGCGCCCCGACCAGCTGCGGGTGTTCTGCAAGCGGGTGGGCGGCGGCTTCGGCGGCAAACAGGAAGTGATCTCGGAGGACCTGGTGGCGCTCGCCACGCTGGACACCGGGCGGCCCGTCTGCTTCGAGTACACCCGCGAGGAGGAGTTCACCACCGCCTCGCCACGGCACCCGATGACGCTGACGGTCAAGCTGGGTGCCAAGGCGGACGGCACGCTCACGGCCCTCCAGGTCCGCAACGTGTCGAACACGGGCGCCTACGGCAACCACGGCGGCGAAACGCTGTACGCAGGCGGCGCCGCCGTCATGCTCTACCGCTGCCCCAACAAGAAGTACGACGCCTACTCGGTCTACACCAACACCGTGCCGAGCGGGGCACTGCGCGGTTACGGGATGACGCAGCCGGCGTTCGCCATGGAGTCCGCGATGCACGAGCTCGCGCTCGCCCTGCACATGGACCCGCTCGAACTCCGGCGCCGCAACATCGTACGGCCGGGTGACCCGCTCGTCGCCCTGCACGACGGCCCGGACGACGTGACCTTCACGGAGGACGGACTGGCGAAGTGCATCGACCTGGTGGATCGGGCCATGGCCCGGCCCGCGCAGGAGCCGGACCTCGGCCCGGGGTGGCTCATCGGCTCCGGCGTCGCGAGCTCGCTGCACGAGACCGCGCCCCCGACCGAGCACATCTCCGAGGCCTGGGTCACGCTGGGCGACGACCTCGTGTACGAAGTGGCCGTCGGCACCGCCGAGTTCGGCGAAGGCACCTCGACCGCTCACGTCCAGATCGCGGCCGGCCAACTGGGGACCACGCCGTCCCGGATCCGTTTGGTGCAGTCCGATACCGACCGCACCGGGTTCGACACCGGCGCGTTCGCGAGCGCGGGTCTGTTCGTGTCGGGCAACGCGGTGCTGCGGGCGTCCAACGCCGTGCGCGACCGCATCCTGGAGTTCGCCGCCGCCCACACGGGCGTCCACGTCGTGATGTGTTCCATGGACGACGACGGCGTCACCTGCGGCGACCGGCGCGTGTCCCTGGCCGAGCTGGTGGTACTGGCCCGGGCCCGCGGCATCCGGTTCACCGCTGCCCGCAAGGCCTACGGTTCGCCCCGTAGCGTCACCTCCAATACCCAGGGGTTCCGGATCGCCGTCCACCGGACGACGGGAGAGATCCGCATCCTGTACAGCGTCCAGGCGACCGACGCGGGCGTGGTCATCAACCCCCAACAGGTCCGGGGACAGGTGGAGGGCGCCGTCGCCCAGGGCATCGGCTTCGCCCTGACCGAGAACTTCCTCGTCGACGCGAGCGGGGCCGTGGTCAACCCGAACCTCCGCAACTACCGCATCCCCACCTACGCCGACGTGCCGCGCACCGAGGTGCTCCTCGTGGACTCGGCGGACTCCGTCGGCCCCCTGCGGTCGAAGGGGATGGCGGAGTGCAGCATCAACCCGGTGGCTCCCGCGCTGGCCAACGCGCTCCAGGACGCCACGGGCATCCGCTACCGTGCGCTGCCCCTGACTCCCGAACGGATCTACAGCCGGCTGGGCGAGAAGCAGCCCGTCCCTAAGGCCTGAGCCATGGACACCGACAAGCACGAAGACGCCGCGGCTACGGCCATCATCGGCCAGAAGGTCCTGCCCGGCCGGGAACAGGAGTACGACGCGTGGCAGGACGAGGTCAACGCCGCCGCAGCCGGCTTCCCCGGATACCTCGGCGTCGAGGTCTCCCGGCCGACACCCGTGCAACCCGAATGGGTCATCGTCTACCGGTTCGACTCGATCCCCCACCTCCAGGCGTGGATCAACAGCGCCACCAGGCAGCGGCTCCTGGAGGTCGGCGACACCTATCTCGACGGCCCGGGGACGCAGCGGGTCCTCAGCGGTCACGTCAAAGCCCCTGATCCGCTGGTGACCGTGGTGATCACCCACCGTGTCCACCCGGAGCGCGTGGACGACTTCCTCGCGTGGCAACGCCGCATGAGCGAGGAGGAGAGCAGGTTCGAGGGCTTTCGGGGCACCGAGATGTTCCGGCCCATCGACGGTCTTCAGGACGAATGGATCACGCTCTACCGCTTCGACAGCGCCCAGCACCTCGACACCTGGCTGACCTCGACCAAGCGGCAGGAACTCCTGGCCGAGGGAAGGGAATTCAACGATTTCAAGCTGACGACCGTCGACAACTCGTTCGGCAGTTGGTTCGCCTTCGACGAGGACGGCAAAGCAGCGCCGGCGCCCTCCGAGACGAGGACCGCCATCGCCGTCTGGGTCGGCCTGTACCCGACCGTCGTCTTCCTGACGCTCGCCCTGTCGCCGCTGCACATGCCGTTCTGGCTCGGAATGCTGGTCGGGAACCTGCTGTCCAGCCTCCTGATGACCTTCCTCACGATGCCCTTCTACGTGAACCCGCTGCTCAAGCGGTGGCTGCGACCGCCTCCGGACGAGCCGCCGGCGAGGAACAACCGCATCGGCCTCGCGGTGGTCACCGCGGCGACGGTGTGCTGGGCCGCCGTCATCTACCTCATCACGACGCAGATCTGGACGCTGCCCTGACGCCGCCCCCGTGACATGGCCCCGCCCCTCCGGATCCCTGACTTCCGGAAGGGCGGGGCCATGTCACAGGAGGTCGAAGGACGACTCAGTGCTGGACCACGGTGCAGTTGACGGTGGTCCCGTCGGCCGCCTTGACGACGTACTTGCTCCCGCTGAGACCGCCGACGTCGAACCTTCCCCCCTTGGTGGGGACGGTGCCCGACGCTGATCCGGTGTAGGTCACCTTTCCGTTGGGGAATCCCTCACCCCACAGGTGGTACTTGCCGGCCGAGTCCACTTCGACCCTGCACGTCGCGGCGGTCGCCACCGCGGGCGTGGCCGTGGTCGAGGCGTGTGCGGCAACAGCGGGGCCCACCGCGAGCGCAGGGGCCACCAGGAGCGTGAGTGCTGCAAGACGACGTGTCCGGTTCATCGTTCAACCTGCCTTGGACGCTGACGGTGCGGCCGGTGGGGCGTGACGGCTCCGGTACCCGCGGCAGTGGCCGCACAGCACTCCGAGGGGGGAAGGTCTCACACCGTTACGCCGTGCGCATGTCGCCCCACAGGGACCGCGCGTTCCGTCTGGTTTCCGGCGCATTCCGTGAGGCCTGATGTAATTTTCATCCTATCGTCCGGCTTGTCGCACGGCACCTCACGGCCTGCCGCTCCCGATGCCGTTCTCCTGGACGTACCGCGCGAACTCGGACACGGGTCTGCGCGAGGCCTCCTGCATCGCCGAACGGGTCATGCCCGCGGAGTGCGGGGACAGGGTGCAGTGCGGGTTGCCCCTGAGCGGGGAGGCGAACCCGGTGCCCTCGGTCTCGAAGACGTCGACCGCCGCATGCCACGGGCCCGATCCCGGGTCACGCAGGGCACGGTCGAGGTCGGCTTCGCGGACCACGCTCGCCCGGGCCGTGTTGACCAGCACCGATCCCGGCCGCATCAGCGCCAGTTCCGCCGAGCCGATCAGGCCGTCCGTCTCCGCTGTGGCGGGCACGTGGACGGAGACCACGCCACAGGCCTCCAGCAGCTCCTTCAGGGATCCGACCCGGCGGCCGGGCCACCCGGCCGCGCGCTCCGGCGTGAAGCGCGGCGATCCGAACACCCACGCCTCGGCGCCGAAGGCGCGCACCAGCTCGGCGACCCGGCGTGCCGTCGCCCCCGATCCCACGAGTCCGACGCGGGCACCGTCGAGGCTGCCCGTGGGCAGGTCCGCGGTCGCCGTGCCCCAGGAGCCCTCCCGCAGGGCCTGCGCGCGCCGCGACACTCCGCGCAGGGAGTCGGGCACGAGGGCCAGGGTCAGCTCGGCGACGGCCCCGGCATTGGCCCCGGGCGTGGTGCGCAGGGCGACACCCAGACGCCGGGCGGCCGCCGCGTCGAACGAGTCGGAGCCCGCCGCGGCGCGTCCGACCAGTTCGAGTCGGTGCTGGAGGGAGGCCGAAGTCGCCCGTACGAGCACGGCCTCGGTGAGGGGGATGCCGGCCCGGCACTCCAGGGCCTCGTAGCCCGTCCCGCCGTCTTCGAGCTGCCGGGCCAACTCCTCTTCCTCGAACCCGTCGAAGTCCACGGTCCGCCACTGGGCTGCGCTGCGCGACCGCAGTTCCGGGTCGGTCACCCGGCGGACGTTGACCGTTGGTTCGAGGCCGAGCCGGTCGAGGTCCGCGAGCTCGGTCCGTGCCGTCGTGCCGGGGGCACGGTCGACGACGAGGACCCGGCCGCGGGAGGCGCCGCCCTCCGCGTCCGGCTCATGCGTCCGACCCCCGACAGGGTTCCACTGCCTTTCGCGTGCGTGTTGTCCGACCCGAGCGGTCGTATCACCAGCCAAGCACATCGCGTTCACCGCCGGAGGCTGCGGAGTTGGGTGCCTCGGCCGTGGTTGTGCGTGTGTCGACGCAGTCCACCGCAGCCGCCCTTGCTACTGTCCACTTCGCCCAAATCGCCCGTAAGTGAATGATTCGCGCTCGCTGGTGGCCGAGAGGAAACGGACAATGAACGACTTTTCCCGCCGTAAAATGCTCAAGGCGACGGCAGTCGCCGGTGCCGGTGCGGTCGTCGCACAGGGCGTCACGGCTGCCGAGGCCCACGGTGCGGCCACCGAAACCCTCGGTACGACCGCTGTGAACGCGGCGTCCGATGACGGAAAGTGCCCGCGGGCGAAGCTGACCGGCCGCATCGTCCGCCCCGAGGACCCCGGGTACACGGATGCCCGCCTCGGCTGGGACCAGCTCTTCTCCCACTACCCGCTGATCATCGTCTTCGCCCAGAACACCCAGGACGTGGTCAACGCCCTGACGTGGGCGCGGCAGCACGACGTCGCGGTGCGGGTCCGCAGCGGCCGCCACAGCCTTGAGGGCTGGTCGAACGTCGACAACGGCCTCGTGATCGACATCAGCGAGCTGAAGTCCGTCCACATCGACAACGGCGCCCGCGTCGCGACCGTCGGCGCCGGACTCAACCAGCTGGAAGCGGTGACCACGCTCTCGGAGCAGAACTTCGCGGTGACGACGGGAACCGAAGGCACCGTGGGCCTGTCCGGAGCGACGCTCGGCGGCGGTTTCGGCTTCCTCACCCGCTGGCTCGGCATGGCCTGCGACAGCCTGATCGGGGCCGAGATCGTCGTCGCGGAAGGCGCCGAGTGCGCCAAGGTGATCAAGGTCGATCTGCGCGACAACGCGGACCTGCTCTGGGCGCTGCGCGGCGCGGGGAACGGCAACTTCGGGATCGTCACCTCACTCACCTACAAGTTGGCCCCACTGAGGAGCGTCACGTACGTACAGGCCGTCTGGGACGGGACCGCCGACCTGTACAGGATCTTCGAGGCCTACCAGCGCAATGCGCCGTACACCGACGTCCGCCTCGGCACGCAGCTCGAATTCCACCGGAACCAGATCCTGCTGTTCGCGGTCCTCGCGGAGGGAACGCCCGCGGAGGCGAAGAAGCTGCTGACCCCGATCCTGTCGATCGACAGCCCTACCGTGACGGTGCAGGTGGGGAGCTGGGGCCAGGTGTACTCGGACTTCCAGATCCCGAACTCGGAGGAACCCGCGAACTGGAAGTTCTACTCGCAGTTCACCAGGAAGCCGTTCCCGAAGAAGGCGATCGAGGTGGTCTCCTCGTTCATCCGCGACGCGCCCACGGATGACAGCAACTTCTTCGTGCAGGCGTTCGGCGGGAACGTCAGGAAGAGCCCCCGCGGCGGTACGGCGTTCCCGCACCGCGACGCGCTCTTCTACTCCGAGCCCGGCGCCGGCTGGGGCACCCGCTCCGACCAGCCGGGCGTCTGCGACCCGCTCACCCCGCAGGCCCAGGCCTGGATCGCCGAGTTCAGCCTGGCGCTGCGCCCCTACGTCGACGGCGCCTACGTCAACGTGCCGAACATCGGCATGCAGGACTGGGAGACCGCCTACTGGGGGTCCAACTTCGACCGACTGCGCAAGATCAAGGCGGAGTACGACCCGCGGAACGTCTTCCAGTACGAGCAGAGCATCCCGCCTGCGTCCTGCTGAACGAGCAGGCCTGAGCCCCCTCCCGACCGGCGAGGGGGCTCAGCCATGTCCGGCCCGTCCCGGACCGAACCGCCGGCCGAGGAGGGCGGCAGAAGCGTAAAGAATTCTCCAAGCGCGGCCCCCGGTGTGGTAGAAGGTCGGTTTCCGCACGCCTGCCCTGCAGGAATGCAAACTCAAATACGTGAAGGCCGTGCGCGAGCGGGGGGCCAACGGCGAGCATTTGAATGCCGCCAAAACTGGACATATAGGCCACATTCGGGCGCGTGACAGAAGTCATTCTGCGTAGATCGTCATTGCTTGACGCGAGCAGATTTGCACATAGTTGCCACTGCTACGGCTCCCTGCAGGTCGTCGGGCGCTGCTCCGGTGCCGCGGCCGGGGAGCACGCCGACCACCGAGTGAAAGGGACGTGCGCCCATGAAGACCGCGCCCCAGCGACTGCGCTCTGGTCTGGCCGCCGGAGCGGCCGTCGTCGTCCTGTTGTGGGCCGTCCAGGTGCAGCCGTCCGCCCGCCCCGACGACATCATCGGGGCTCCCGCACACCTGACCGGCCTCCTCGCCGGCTACGGCATCCTCGTCATGCTCTTCCTGATGGCACGCGTCCCGGCGGTCGAGCACGGCATCGGCGCCGACCGCCTCGCCCGCTGGCACGCCTTCGGCGGCCGGTGGGTGCTGGTCCTGTGCGCCGCCCACGGGCTCTTCGCCCTCGTCGTGTACGCCCTGCGCAGCGGGACCGACCTGCTCAGCGCCAATGCGGAACTGCTCCGCTACCCGGCCGTCGCCGCCGCCTACGCCGGAGCCGCCCTGCTGGCCGGTGTCGGCCTGGTCTCCGCCCGGGCCGTACGCCGCCGGGTCTCGCACGAGGCGTGGCGCGGCATCCACCTGCTCACCTACCTCGCCGCCGCCCTCGGCTTCGTCCACCAGCTGGCGGGCCCCGACGTCCGCGTCACGTCCTTCACCACCTGGCTCTGGGCGCTGCTGCACACCGTCGTCGGCGTCCTGCTCGCCTGGTACCGGGGGTTCGTCCCGGTCCGCCAGGCCCTGCGGCACGGGCTGCGCGTCGCCGCCGTCGAACGCGAAGGCCCCGACGTGGTCTCCGTGACCATCGAGGGCGGCCGGCTCGGCGAGCTCCAGGCCGAGCCGGGCCAGTTCTTCCGCTGGCGCTTCCTGCGGGGCGGCCTGTGGCACACCGCCCTTCCGTTCTCGCTCTCCGCGCCCGTTCGCGACGACCGCCTCCGCATCACCGTGAAGGCGCTCGGCGCGCACTCGCGACGGGTCCGCGGGCTGCGCCCCGGCACCCGGGTCCTGGCGACCGGCCCGTTCGGGGCGCTGACCTGGCGTCGGCGCACCCGCCCGAAGGTCCTGCTGATCGCCGGCGGCATCGGGATCACCCCGATGCGCGCCCTCTTCGAGGCGCTGCCCGCCGGGCCCGGCGACCTGACGCTGCTCTACCGCGCGGGCGACGCCGGTCAGCTGGTCCTGCGGGACGAGCTGGAGGCCATCGCGGCGGAGCGCCGGGCCGGCCTGCACTACCTGGTGGGGCGTTCCGACGAGGCGTACGACCCGCTCGCCCCCCAGGCCCTGCGCGCGCTCGTGCCCGACCTGTCCGACCACGACGTCTACCTGTGCGGGCCGCCCGGAATGGCGGATGCCACGACCGCGTCGCTGATCCGCGCCGGCGTCCCCTCCGGGCGGATCCACTCCGAGTGCTTCACCTACTGAGGACCCCGATCTCCCGATGAACCAGCCACTGAAGCAGCCGGTCGGCCTCTGGACGGGGCAGCCGACGGACGCGTACCGCGCTCGTCGGGAGTCCGTCGCCGAGCACGGCGCGACGGCGTCCGCCGGAGCACACCCGCCGGGCGGCCGGACGGCCGCCCGGCACCGGAAGTCCTCGCGCTCGTGCCGGCTCGCTGCCGGCCTCGCCCTGGTCAGCGTGGTGACCGCGACGGCCATCACGATGACCGTCGACCCGGCCGCGCCGGCCCCGGACGGACAGCCGCACGTCCACTCCGCACGCTGAACCCCGCACGCTGCCCGCCGCGCCGGGGCCGCCCTCCACGGCTCAGCGTCCGCCGGCCGGACCGCCCCGGTCCAGGACGCCCTCGACCGCGGCGAGGAGCCGCTCCCCCACGCGGTCGACGCTTCCGTTCTGGGCGCTGACCTGAGCGCCTTCCAGGAGGAAGGTGATCTCTGCGGCGGCCTCGTCGGGAGCCCCCGCACCGGCCTTCTCGCACATGCCCGTGAGCCGGCGCAGCTGGGTGGCCTTGTGGTCCTCGATCAGTCGGCGGGCCGGGTGTCCCCGGTCGGGCAGGCCCGCGATGGAGTTGACGAAGGGACAGCCCCGCTGCGCGATGTCCGGCAGCCCCTCGACGACGAACCGCGTCACGGCGAGGACCTGGGCCCGGCCGTCCCCGGGGTGCTCGGTCTCCGCCCGGTCGAAGGCGGCCGAGTACCCCGCTGCGACGATCCTCAGCCACTCCTCGATCAGGGCGTCCTTGGTGACGAAGTGCCGGTAGAGGGCCATTTTCGTGGTCTTCGCCTGCTCGGCGACGGCCTGGACCCCGACGGCCCTGATGCCCTCGCGCAGGAAGAGCTCCTCCGCGGCGTCGAGGATGCGTTCACGCGGGGGGAGGCGGGCCACTCTCGTGTCCCGCCCGGGCCTCTGGGGGCTGCTCGCCATGTCCGCCTCGCTTCGGTCGCCGTCGCACCAACCTCTTGCCACCCCATGCTACGTTACCGACCGACCCCGAACGATACCGATCGGTATCACGCGGGACCGATCGGACACTGCGAGGCTGAGCACCTTGAAGCTGCACGAATACACCCGGTACGACGCCGTGGGGCTGGCCGACCTCGTCGCACGAGGAGAGGTCACCGCCGCGGAACTGGCCTCCGCGGCCCAGGACGCGATGGCGGCCGTCAATCCCCGTATCAACGCCGTCGTGGAGAGCTGGCCGGCCGAGGACGCTCCGGACCCGGGCAGCACACCGCTCGCCGGAGTCCCGTTCCTCATCAAGGACCTGGCCGTGGCCATGCAGGGCAAGCGCGTCGAACTGGGCAGTCGCCTCGCCGCCGGCCATGTGGCCGCTGCGGACTCCTTCCTCATGCGACGGTTCCGGCGTGCCGGCCTGGTGACGCTGGGCCGCACGGCGTCCCCCGAATTCGCGTACAGCACCACCACGGAGCCCCTCCTCCACGGGGCGACCCGCAACCCCTGGGACCTCACCAGGACGCCGGGGGGTTCCAGCGGCGGGTCGGCCGCGGCCGTCGCCGCCGGCATCACCCCCCTCGCGCACGCCACCGACGCGGCCGGCTCGATCCGCGTCCCCGCCGCCAGTACGGGGCTGTTCGGACTCAAGCCCACCCGCGGGCGCGTCTCCATGGGTCCGGACGCCGACGAGGTCTTCAACGGCCTGGGCGTGCACGGCGCCCTCAGCCGGACCGTGCGCGACAGCGCGACGCTCCTCGACCTGATCCACGGCCCCGAAAGCGGCGACCCCTACTTCGCGGCACCTCCCCGACGCCCGTACGCCGAGGAGAGCACCCGTGACCCCGGACGACTCCACGTCGGACTGCTCACCACACCCTGGAACGGACGCGCCGTGGAGCCGGCCGTACTCAAGGCGACCCTGGCCGCCGCCCGCCTGCTGGAATCCCTCGGCCACCGGGTCGAACCCACCGGCGTGGACCTCGGGGTGGGCTGGGAGGAATTCGTCCTCGCCAATGCCCGACTGTGGACGGCGAACCTGGTGACGTGGATCGACGGCTTCGCGGAGGCATTCGGCCGCCCCGTGGACGAGACGACCGTGGAGCCCGAGATGCTGGCGAGCTACGCCTGGGGACGCCGGGTGACCGGAGCGGAGTTCGTCCGGGCGCTCGACGTGCGCAACCGGGTCGCCCGGTCGGTCGGCGCGCACTTCGAACGTCACGACGTACTGCTGACACCCACCCTTCCCGAACTTCCCGTGTCCATAGGCACCTACCACCGCGGCGCTGAGGGGGCGGACGGCCGCGGCTGGCTGGAGCACCTGTTCCACAGGTCGCCGTTCACGGCGGCCTTCAACGTCGCCGGCACCCCCGCGATGTCGGTGCCGCTGGCGACCGATCCGGCCAGCGGCATGCCCGTCGGCATCCAGTTCGCCGCCGGGTACGGGCGCGAGGACGTCCTGTTCCGCCTTGCCGGGCAACTGGAGGGGGCCGCTCCCTGGGCGCAGCGCACGCCCCCCGTGTGGGCGGGCACGCTCCCGGCCGCCTGACCCCGCCGCCGGCCCGGGCCGTCCCGGGGGAAGGGGTCGGGCCGGCGCCGGTGGCGTGCCGATCAGGGCGTTCGCTGATGGAAGGACCGTTCGGCCGGGGCCGAACCGTGCGTGCGCCATCCTGGCTCCATGACCTCCAAGGACCTCGCGTCACTCGCTTCCCTCTTCGCCGACGAGACCCGCGCGGCCTTCCTCCTGGCCCTCCTCGACGGGCGGGCCTGGACCGCCGGGGAGCTGGCCCGGCACGCGGGGGTGGCGCCGTCGACCGCCAGCGAGCACCTGGGGAAGCTCGTCGCGGGCGGGGTGCTCGCCGAGGAGCGGCAGGGCAGGCACCGGTACGTGCGGCTCGCCGACCCCGGGACCGCACAGCTCGTCGAGGACCTGGTGGCCCGCTCCGGGCCCGCCGGGCCCGACGCGCCGTGCAACCTGCGGGCTGCGAGCGCAGCACGGGCGATGGCGCGCGGGCGGACCTGCTACGACCACTTCGCCGGGCGGCTCGGGATCACGATCACCGAGGCGATGACCGGACGCGGTCTGCTGCGGCAGGACACCGGTTTCGCGCTCACCGACCAGGGCCTGGCCTGGTTCGAGGGGCTCGGCCTCTCCCTCGTGCCGAAGGGACGTCGTCCCGTCGCTCGCGGCTGCCTCGACTGGACCGAGCGGCGGCTGCACCTCGCCGGCCTCGCAGGGTCGGTGCTGTGCCGGCACGCGATGGACACCGGCTGGTGCGTGCGCATCGGGTCCGAGCGTGCGGTGAAGGTGACTCCGGCCGGCGAGCGGGCGCTGGAAGCGGCCCTCGGCATCGACTCGGCGGACCTGCTGTGAGGGCGCCCCACGGTGCGGTGACGGCCGCAAGGTCCGCGCCGTACGGTCGGTCCATGCCGAACCGAACCTCTCGACCCGCACTCGCCGCGGCCGGTGTCACCGTCGTCCTGTGGGCTTCCGCCTTCGTGTCGATCCGCAGCGCGGGGGCCGCCTACTCCCCCGGCGCCCTCGCCCTCGGACGGCTCCTCGCCGGCTCCCTGGCCCTTGGAACCGTCCTCCTGGTACGGCGCGAGGGGATGCCCCCGCGGGCGGCCTGGCCGGGGATCGCCGTGTCCGGGTTGCTGTGGTTCGGCGTGTACATGGTGGTGCTCAACTGGGGCGAGCAGGAAGTCGACGCGGGCACGGCCGCGATGGTGGTCAACATCGGTCCGATCCTGATCGCGCTGCTCGGGGCGAAGGTGCTCGGCGAGGCCCTGCCGCCCCGGCTCCTCGCCGGCATGGGCGTGTCCTTCGCGGGGGCGGTGGCCGTGGGGCTCTCCATGTCCGGGGAGGGGCACGCCTCCGTCCTCGGCGTGGCGCTCTGTCTGCTGGCGGCGATCGCGTACGCCGGGGGTGTCGTCGCCCAGAAGCCGGCGCTCGCGCACGGCAGCGCGCTCCAGGTGACGACCTTCGGGTGCCTGGTGGGCACGGTGGCGTGCCTGCCGTTCGCCGGGCAGCTGGTGGCGGAGGTCGGCCGGGCCCCGCTGTCGGCGACCCTCAACATGGTGTACCTCGGCGTCTTCCCGACCGCCCTGGCCTTCACCACCTGGGCCTACGCCCTGGCCCGTACGACCGCGGGCCGGATGGGCGCGACGACGTACGCGGTGCCCGCCCTGGCGGTACTGATGGCGTGGACGTTCCTCGGCGAGCTGCCGGGGCCGCTCACCCTGGGCGGCGGCGCGCTGTGCCTGGCAGGCGTGGCGATCTCCCGGTCCCGGCCGCGGGCGCTGGCGAAGCCCCCGGCCGCCACCGACTGACGGGCTGGTCACCGGTGTCGTCGGGGCGGGCGGTCCCGGGAGGCCGTCAGTAGGAGTGGTCGACCGTGACGTCGGCCGAGAGCCGCAGCGCCGCTTCGGCCGGCGCCCCGCGCAGCCCCAGCAGGGTGAGGGTGAGGGCGTCGATGACGGTGAGGTGGGCCAGCCTGCTGGCGACGGTTTCCAGTCCGAACACGAGGTCCTGGCCGCCCGCGACCAGCGTGCAGTCGCTGGACTCGCTCAGCGGAGCGGGCGTAGCTCGTCAGGGCGATGACCAGGGCGCCGACGTGCCGGGCGCCCCGGGCGGCGTCCACCGTGCTGCGCGTGGCGCCCGTGTGGCTGATGGCCAGGCAGGCGTCTGCGGACGTCAGCTGCGAGGCGGCCAGCCGCGCAGTCAGCGGGTCGGCCGGCGCGTCGACCGCGCAGCCCAGCGCGCGCAGCCGGTACGCGGTGTCCAGCGCGACCGCGCCGGACAGTCCCGCGCCGACCACCAGCACCCGGTTTGGCCGCGTCGACCAGTCCGGCCGCCGTGCGCAGGTGCTCCGGGGTCACCGTCGCCGCCACGCCGTCCAGCGCCTCCCGGGCGGCGCGGACCGTGTCGGCCAGGGCGCGGGCGGCCGGGTCCCGGTCCTGGGAGGGCTCCTCGGCGGGTGCCTGCCGGGCAGCGGCGATCTTCAGCTCCTGGTAGCCGCGGAACCCCAGCCGTTGGCAGGCCCGTACGACGGTGGACGGCGCGGTGCCGGCCAGTACTGCGGAGCCGTCCTCGTCTGCCTCGCCGCGCTTCCCGACCCGGCGGCCTGGCCGTACATCGCCACCTCCGCCGCGCTGCAGGTCGCGTACCGGCTGCTGCTCCTGCGCGCCTACCAGCTCGGCGACTTCGGCCAGATGTACCCCACCGCCCGGGGCACCTCACCCCTCGTGGTGGACCTGGTCTCCACCACGCTCCTCGGTCACGCCCTGCCCGCCGGGCAGGCCCTCGGCATCGTGGTGGTCGCCTGCGGCCTGGCCGGCCTCGCCCTCGCCGACGGGATCCCCGGCCGCGCCCAACTGCCCGCGCTGGCCGCCGCACTCGGCACCGGCGTGATGATCGCCTCGTACACCCTCGTCGACGGCACCGGCGTCCGCGCCTCCGGCACCGTCTTCGGCTACACCGCCTGGCTCTTCCTCTCCCAGGGCCTCGTCCTCCCCCTCATCGCCTGGGCCCGTCGGGGCCCCGCCCTGCTCGCCGCCCTGCGCCCGTTGTACGGCCGCGGCCTGGCCGGCGGGCTGCTCTCGCTCCTGGCGTACGGGCTCGTCGTCTGGGCGCAGTCCCGCGGCGACCTCCCCGCCATCGCCGCCCTGCGGGAGACCAGCATCGTCTTCGGCGCCCTGATCGGCGCGGTCGTCTTCCGCGCACGCCTCGGCCCCCGACGCATCACCGCCAGCATCACCGTCCTCGCGGGCATCGCGGTCCTCCACCTCACCAGCAGGCCGTGAAGGGGGCTACGGGCGGCATCCCCAGGCGCGCCGGCCGCCGGGGCGCAGCACCTCGATGCCGTCGGCGGCGTGCCGGGCCCGGGACACGTCGATGTCGGTGGCGATCACCGTTCCCGTCGGCCCGACCCCCTCGGCCACCCGAGGGGCACGACCGGACCGCCGGCGTCGGGCTCCCGGAAGCCGTCCGGCCCGGGGCCGGACGGCGCGCGGACCTTCCTAGGCCACCACCTGGACCTTGTCCGCCTGCAGCCCCTTCTGACCCTGGACGGCCTCGAAGGAGACCCTCTGGCCCTCCTTCAGGGACTTGAAGCCGTTCCCCTCGATCGCGCGGAAGTGGACGAACAGGTCGGGGCCGGATGCCGGCGTGATGAAGCCGTACCCCTTCTCATCGTTGAACCACTTCACAGTGCCGTTCTGACGCTCAGCCATGCCTTCCCCCAGCTTCAGGAGCCGTCGGTCTTCATCCTCTGCGAAAAGCCGGACCGATCATGACACGCAGGGTTCCCGGCCGAGGGGAAAACGGTCCGGAACCACCCCGGCCGCCCGTGTGTCACTCGGCTGGTCGAATCCACGTCCGGGCGAGTTCCGCGACCCACGTGGCCGCCCCGTCGGGAGTGGGCGGGGGTGCGCCGACGACGACGAGTTCGGTGACGCCTGCCGTGGCGAACTCGCGGAGGTGGTCCGGACCGCCGTCGCTCGGTGCGACGGCGATCGTGAGCTCGTCCAGGGTGCGGCCCTGGCGGGCGCACTCGTCAGCGAGGACGGCGACGTGTGCCGGGATCTCGGCCACGGGCACGTTGAAGCCGTACCAGCCGTCGGCGAGCGCGACCGCTCGGCGCAGGGCGGTCACGCTGTTGCCGCCGACCACGACCGGGAGCCGGCCGCCGCGCAGCGGCTTGGGGTTGACGCGGATCGCGTCGAAGCGGGTGAACTCGCCGGCGAAGGTGGCCGGGTCCTCGGCCCAGAGGGTGCGCATCGCGGCGAGGTACTCCTCGGTGCGTCGACCGCGCCCCGCGAAAGGGACTCCGAGTGCCGCGAACTCCTCGGCCGACCAGCCGGTCCCCACGCCGAGGCTGAACCGCCCGGCGGACAGCACGTCAAGCGTGGCGGCCTGTTTGGCGACCACGACGGGGTTGTGTTCGGGCAGCAGGAGCACGCCGGTGGCGAGCTCGATCCGATGCGTCACCGCCGCCGCGAAGCTCAGCGCGAGCAGCGGGTCCAGCCAGTCCGCGTCCGCGGGTACGGCGATCCGGCCGTCCGCGGAGTAGGGGTAGCGGGAGGCGGGCGTGTCCACGAGCACCACGTGCTCGCCGCACCACAGTCTGGCGAAGCCGTGCCTCTCCGCGGCCGTGGCCACGGCGCGGATCACCTCCGGACGGGCGCCGTCCCCGATGCCGAGCGCGTGCAGCCCCACCCGCATGCCCCACCTCCTGAGCAAGCACTACCGGGCACACGGACACGCCGGCCGACCGGTCGTGTCAGGGTGCGCGCCAGATGTTCGCGAAGGCCGCGTTCTCGATGGATCGCCTCTGGCGTACGGCCTCCAGCTCCATCACCGCGTCGTGGACGACGGCCAGGACGGTCGTCACCGCCTCGTCGCCGGAGTCCGGCTCGGGCTCGTCCCCGGGCGGTCCTTCGGCGAGGCCCACGATCGAGGCGAGGACGGCGAGGACGGGCTCGTTCTGTTCCAGGCGCTCGACGGCGCGCCGGCGGTCGGGCGTGTCGGCCGGCTCCAGACGGTCGGCCCCGAACGGCGAGCGGCCGCCGCGCGTGCGCGTGAGCAGGCCGTCCTCCTCCAGGGAGGCCTGGTAGGCGGCGGCGAGGTCGCGGCCCCGCCGCCACAACCAGTCCTCGACCCGCTCGTACGGCGTCTGACGGGTGAGGGCCGATTCCGCCTCGGACAGGAGGCGGTCATCGGGAGCAGGAGCCTCGCCCGGCACGATGCGGTCGCCGTCCAGGGTGACGGCCCGCGCGCCGATCAGATCGATCAGCTCCGCTCCCGCGAGGGCGAGCGACAGGTCCCCCTGTCCCACGGGTCGCTCCGGTTTCGGGTCCATCGCGATGATGAACAGGTCTTTCGCGGTGCTCATGGACGGCTCCCCTCGCAGACATCGACCATGGTATGCGCCGACGGCCGCCGACGGCCGCACCCCGGGACGGGGCGCGCGGCGGCGGCCGCCACGACCAGTGTCCTCCGAGGAGAAGCGCCACGCCGTGAGGGCGTCGAGGGTGCTGGCCGGGTGGTCGGGCACTGCTCAGTCGAGACAGAACTCGTTGCCCTCGACGTCCTGCATCAGCAGGCACGACTCGTTGTCTTCATCGGCCTCCAGGAGCCGCACGCGTACCCCACCGAGCGCGACCAGGCGTGCGCATTCGGCCTCGAGGGTGGCCACGCGCTCTTCACCCACGAGTCCGGTGCCGACCCGCACGTCGAGATGCACCCGGTTCTTGACGACCTTCCCTTCGGGAACGCGCTGGAAGTACAGTCGCGGGCCCACACCCGAGGGATCAAGGCATACGGACCAAGCACCCCGCTCCTCAGGGGGGAGCGACCGGTTGAAATCGTCCCAGGTGTCGAACCCCTCGGGGGGCGACGGTACGACGTACCCCAACACCTCGCACCAGAAGCGGGCGACGCGCTCGGGTTCTGCGCAGTCGAAGGTGACCTGGAACTGCTTGATCGATGTCATCGGGCCACCGTAACAGGGGGCTCTGCCGCCTTCTCCGCGTCCCCGCAAGGGTTCGCAGCGCCGGATGCACAGGTAAATGACGGACAGTCAACTAGGTGGTCATTAAAGGCAGTTGGGGCCCTACGCGGCTGCTTCTCGCCATCCTCGGCGGCTGCTACGCTCCCAGCGGCCAGCGGGCCTGGCCCTCGTCCATCGCGCCCTCGATTGGAGGTGAGGGAAACAATGTTGAGCTTCTCCAGCCAGGTCGGCAGTACCGCCACCGGCGGTGCGTACGTCCAGGTGGCTCCGGGAGCCAGCACCACGTGTGGTGGCGGGAACTGCTGCTGCAGCTCGTGCTGCAGCTGGTAGTCACCGTCATCGTTGTCGAGCGGGGTCGTCCGGCCGGTCCGGGCCCCGCTCGACGCTCGCGCGGCCCCGCACGCAGGCCGCCCTCCAACCGGTCGTCAGCCCCCCGTCGCATCGCGCAGAGCCGTCGTCACGCAAGGCCCCGTCGCACGACCTCGTCGAAGGAAAGGCCGAGATGTCACTGAAGGACTCGCAGGAAGCCGTCTCCGACCATCTGGACCGCAGCAGCCACATGGCGACGGTGGCGGCCTTCGGCCAGCAGCACACCTCCGTCTCGATGTACAGCGCGACGACGGTGGTGCGGGCGCCGGAGTCGGTGGTGCGCGGCCGGTGGAACGCGGCCGTGCACGGCTTCGTGGGTGAGGAGTTGCTGCTCAACCACCGTCGCAGCGGGCGGGACCTCGGGATGCAGTTGGGGGTGTCCCGGTTCTACGGCCACGACGCCGTCCTCTCCAGTGCGCACAGCGACCTCCAGGAGCGGGTGGACGGGGCGGTCGCCCTGCCGTCGCACCGGCGCCTGCGCAGCGGCCTGACGGACACGGTCACCACCCGGCGCAGCGGCCGGGGTTTCTCGGGGAAGCCGGTGTCCCTGGAGGAGCTGGCCACGGTGCTGTGGCACGCGCAAGGGGTGTCGGGCAGTCTGCCGGTGCCGACGGCCCAGGACGGCGATGCCGCCGTGCCGCTGCGCAACGCGCCCTCGGGCGGCGGACTGTACCCGGTCCGGCTGGCGGTGCTCGCCCAGCACGTGAAGGGCCTGGCCCCGGGCGCGTACGAGTACCAGCCGCACAGCCACACCCTCTTCCCGTACCGATCGACGCCGCAGCCGGTCGAGTTGGGCCGGCAGCTGTGGACGGCGGACGTGGAGGTCGACAAGGTCGCCCTGGCCCTGGTGTACGTCTACGACCTGTACGCCAACTCGCAGAAGTACGGGGACAGCGGCTTGGTGTTCGCGCTGATCGAGGTCGGCGGGATCTCGCAGAACGTGCACCTGGCCCGGACCTCGCTGGGTCTGATCGGCTGCGACCAGGGCGGGTACGACAAGCAGACGCTGGAACGGACGCTCGGTTGCGACGGTACGTCGCGCCACGTGGTCCACCTGACGCTCCTCGGACACGGAGAGGCCTGAGCCATGACCCTTTCGCCCTCCGATGCAAGAGTCGTCCTGGCGACCTCGGTCCGGCTGCTCGCCGTGGAGCCGGGGGTCATCCGGCTGCGCTGGGGGATCTGGAACTTCTCCGAGGTGAACGTCGACCTGCGGGCGGAGTCGCCCGCGGTCCGGGACGCGATGACCGGGCTGTTCGAGACGCTGGCGGCGGGCAAGCCGGCCGACGGGACGTTCACGGACGCCGCCGGTCTGACCCCGGTCGAGCGGGCCAATCTGCAGCTGGCGGTCACCGAGCTGCGGCAGGCCGGGTTCCTCGCGCACGACCGCGCCTCCGAGCGCGGCGCGGACATGGCCCGGGCGCTGCTCGGCAATCTGGACCTGTACGGCGCCGGCGAGTCGGCCGAGGCGACGGTCGCCTTCGCGGCGGACTCGCCCAGCGCCGCCGCGTACGTGGCCGGCCAGGCCG
Source organism: Streptomyces sp. NPDC029014 (assembly GCF_055564695.1). Lineage (NCBI taxonomy): Bacteria > Bacillati > Actinomycetota > Actinomycetes > Kitasatosporales > Streptomycetaceae > Streptomyces > Streptomyces sp. NPDC029014. Next base: position 30,303 of record NZ_JBVHVT010000063.1, on the reverse strand, counting down.
AGGCCCTGGGGCTGCCGCTGGAGCTGCTGCCGGCGGACTTCCTGGACGGGCTGCGCGGCGCCGACCTGACCTCCGGGATGGGGGGACTGGCCGCGGCGGACGCGCTGAAGCGGCTGAGCGCCGCCGTGGAGCACTGCGATTCGCTGGTCGTCCACCTCGGGCAGGCCTCGATCCTGGCGCTGCGCGGTCTCAACCGGCTCGCCTGCCATCTGGAGAAACCGGTGGTGGTCGGTCTGGTCGACGGACCGTTCGCGACCGTCGTGGGTGCGGACAGTCCGCGCACCGGCTGTCTGGAGTGCTTCGAACAGCGCTCGTTGGCCCGGCTGGAGGACCACATCGGCTACCACACCATGGTCGGTGCCACCGCGCCCGGCGGCGCGGGCCGCGCGAACGGCGTGGAGTCGCTGGTCTGCGCCCATCTGGTGAACGAGGCCGTGCTGCTGCGCGCGCTGGGCACCTCGCGCTTCCTGGGCCGGGCGCTGAGCATCTACCTGCCGACGTACGAGATCCAGGCGCAGGACGTACTGCGGATCGGGACCTGCCCGGCCTGCGGCCACGTCGCCCGGGACGTCGTACGGGAGATCAACTTCAGCAGCCGGGTGATCGTCGACCGGCACGTGCGCGAGGCGCTCGGAGGAGGCCGATGAGCGGCATCCCGCTCCTGGGCCACCCCGGGATGGGCGAGGCGCTCGCCCGGTACGGGCGGATCGGCGGCAACCAGGGCGGGATCCTGCCCGGCATGCTGGTCTCGGTCGCCGCGGTGGAGGGCGAACCGTACCTGCGCTCGGCCACGGCGGCGATGCCGCAGTACCACCGGCTGGCGCTGGACGACCCGCACATGCAGATGCAGTACCACCTGGCCGGCTACGGATCGACCCACGAGGAGGCGGTGACCCGGCTCACCGGCGAGGCCGTGGAGCGCTATGCGGCGATCATGGCGATGCCGCTGTTCGCGGACCGGATCGAGTACGCCTCCTACCGTTCGCTGTCCTCCCGGCACCGGTGCCTGCCGCCGGAACTGCTGGGCGTCTTCGACACCGAGCAGCAGCGGCAGCTCGCCCGGATGATGCACCGGTACGCGCCGGAGCTGCCGACCGGGGACGAGGTGATCGCCTGGATCGCCTGCCCGTCGCTCACCCGGCCCGGGGAGGAGGTGTACCTGCCGGCGCAGCTGGTCTTCCTCGGCTTCCGCAGCGACCCGACCGCGGGCGACAAGCTGTTCACCCCGTCCTTCTCGACCGGGACCGCGGCCCACGTGTCGCTCGACAAGGCGCTGCTCGGCGCGCTCGTCGAAGCCGTGCAGATCGACGCCTTCATCCTCAACTGGTACACCGGGGCCAAGGCGCCGCTGATCGACCTGGACGCGGACGGCCGCGAGCTGCTCGCAGCGGCCGGGCTGGCCCCGGACGGGCCGTACGAGGTGCGGGCGAGCCTGCTGACCCGGCCGGAGCTGCCGTTGCCGAACATCGGGGTGACCCTGGTGCGCCGGGACGGGAAGCTGCCGTACATAGCGTTCGGGCTGCAGGCCGATCCGGACCCGCGGCGGGCGCTGCTGCGCGGCGCGGCGGAAGCGACCGCGATCCTCGGGATCGGCATGTTCAGCACGGTCTTCGACCTGCCCAACGTGCATTTCGCGCAGACGAGTTCGGCGTACACGGACCTGGACACCAACGTGCTGTGGTTCGCCGCCCCCGGGGAGGCGGAAGGCAAGCTCACCGCGGTGGAGAGCCGCGTGGACGGGCGGATCGGCTTCGCCGGGCTACCGGGCTACGCCGACGACGACACGGCGGCGATCCGTCGGCTGCTGGCGGACCTGTCGGGCGTCAGCGAGTACGCGGGCTACCTGGACTTCACCCCGCCGGAGCTGGCCGACACCCCGTGGCGGGTCGTCCGGGCGGTCGTCCCGGAGCTGCTGAGCATGTGCCTGCCCGGGTTCCCGCCGAAGGGCCATCCCCGGATGCGAGAGCACGGGGGCGTGACCCATGTGGTCCCACACCCGCTCCCTTGAGTTGCTGGTGCTGGTGGCCACCGTCGCGCCCGCCGAACTGATCCGGGTCGCGACGGCGTTCGGCCCCGCGGCGAAGGCGGGTGCGGACCGGGGGCGGGCCGCCCGCCTCGGGCTGCTGGGCCCTCCCGTCGCGTACCTGGTGGTGACCGCGTCGGCCCTCGCCGTCGCAGCCGACGGCGGCTTCGTCCCGGACGCGTTGACCGGCTGGCGGACCGGCGCGCTCTGGCTGCTGGCCGCGGTGGTGGTCGGCGCGGCGCTGGTCGGCGCGGAGTTCGCGGTCGGCGCGGTGCCCCGGCTGCTGGACGGGTCGGGCCGGCCACGGCTCGCGGTGCACCGCGGCGGCGGTGCGGTGGGCGGCGGGTACGCGGCAGCCGTGCTGGCCACCGCGGTCGCCGAGGAGTTGCTGTACCGGGGCCTGTGGATCGGTGTCCTGCACGAGCGGCTCCGTCTGCCGGTCGGTGTCGCGGTCGCGGTGGCCGCCGTGGCCTACGCGGTGGGGCACCTGTTCTTCGGCGGGCTCGCGGTGGTGCAGAAGACACTGTCCGGGGCGGTCTTCGGGCTGCTCCTGGTGGCGTCGGGCAGCCTGGCGGTGCCGCTGGTGGCGCACCTCGTCCAGAACGCAGTGGTCGTCGCGCTGGCCGTCCGTCAGGAGCACGGCGCCCGCCCCGCCGGTGGACGGGCGGTGGCCGGATGAGCGTGCCCGCGTTCACCGCGCTCACCACCGTCGTGGTCGCCGGCTGGCTGGCCCTGTACCGGCTGCCGTTCAACGATCCGGCGCGCCGGCGGAGGACGGCGCTGTGGCTCGCCGGCCGGACGGGCCTGCGCCCGGAGGCGGCCTTCGCGGTGTTCGGCACCGTCGTGTACCTGCTGCTGGGCGCCCTGGCCCTGGCGGCGCTGCTGGCGTCCACGCCGCTCGCGCTCCACCGGGTGTTCGCCGTCCCCGCGCCCGGGACGGCGCTCGCCCTGCTTCTGGCGGTCCTCGGCACCTCCAGCGCCACCGTCCTCTGCGTGTCGCTGCTCTACCGGGTCGACCCGCGGGCGGACGTCCCGGGCGAGATCGCCCGCATCCAGTGGATCGCCTCGATCCTCGCCCTGCCCCGGCACTACCGGTGGATCGTCCCGGCGGCCGCGGCGCTGTTCGAGGAAGTGCTCTTCCGCGGGGTGGTGCTGCTGGGGCTCGGGGCGCTCGGCAGCGGCCCCGCCTTCGCCCTGGCCTTCAGCACCTGCCTGTTCGCGGCCGGTCAGGTCGCCCTGGTCACCACCCGCACCCAGGCGTACGTACTGGGCACCTCCAGCCTCGCCCTCGGCGCGGTCGGCGGCTTGCTGACCACCGCCACCGGCGGTGTGCTGCCCGCGCTGGTGCTGCACATGTCGTTCGCCGGCTTCTACACCAACCTCAGCGCCTCCCCGACCCCAGGAGCGCGCACGGCCCCCGGGAGGCTCAGCCTGTGACCACCAACCAGCCATCTGCCGGACAGCCGTCCGCCGACCCGGCGACGGCCGGGTCGCGACCGGCGCCCGGGCCGCCGGGGGGCGGCGCGCTCGTGGAGGTCGACCGGCTGACCGTCGCGTACGGCACGTTCGTCGCCGTCCGCGAGGTCTCGTTCCGGATCCGCCCCGGGGAGGTGTTCGGGCTCATCGGGCCGAACGGGGCGGGCAAGACCTCGATCGTCGAGGCGGTCGGCGGCCTGCGGCCCGTCCGCAGCGGCACGGTCACGGTCTGCGGCCACGACCCCCGCCATGACCGCGACGCGGTCACCCGGCTGCTCGGCATGCAGCTCCAGGAGTCCCAGTTCCCCAGCCGGGCCCGGGTGGGCGAGCTGTGCGACCTCTACGAGGCGATCTACCGGGCGCCCGGCTCCGCGTCCGCGCTGCTGGAGGCCTTCGGCCTCGCCGACCGCCGCCGCAGCCTGATCACCGACCTCTCCGGAGGCATGCGCCAGCGGCTGGCCCTGGCCCTCGCCCAGGTCGGTGACGTCCGCCTGGTCGTCCTCGACGAACTCACCACCGGCCTCGACCCGCACCAGCGCCGGGAGACGTGGCGCTCGGTCCTCGACCTCGCCGCCCGCGGCGTCGCGGTGCTCCTCACCTCGCACGCGATGGACGAGGTCGAGGCGCTGTGCAGCCGGGTGGGCGTGCTGCGGTCCGGGGAGCTCGTCGCGCTCGACGCGCCGGGGCGGCTGACCGAGGCGCACGCGGGCCCGTCCACCTTCGTCGTCGACCTCGGGGCCCCGGGCACGGGCGACGGCCGGCCCGCCGGGATCGAGGAGCGGCTCGGCGGCCTCGGGCTGACCCGACTGCCCGGCGCGCCGGACCGGTTGGAGTTCGCCGGCAGCTACCCCGCCGACTACGACCGCATCGTGCGCCTGCTGGCGCACGCCGGACTCCCGCCGTCGGCGGTGAGCCGTCGTACGCCGACCTTCGAGGACGCCTATCTGCGGCTGGTCGGCGCCACCGCCGCGACGGAAGAGGGTTGAGATGTCGACGTTGTGGCCGATCGTACGGTTCGAGTGGCGGCGGATGCGGCGGAACTTCGCCCCGGTCTTCTTCGCCCTCGCCTTCCCGGTGCTGATGCTCTGCATGTTCGGCGGGATCTACGGCAACGAGCCGTCCGAGCAGTTCGACGGCCGCGGGACGGTGGACATGTCGGTGCCCGCCTACCTGGTCCTGGTGGTCGCCGTCACCGGGCTGATGAGCTTTCCGCTCGGTCTCGCCGAGTACCGCGACCGCAAGGTCCTCAAGCGGTTCCGCGCGACGCCGGTCGACGCCTCCGCCTTCCTCATCGCCCAGGGGCTGGTCAACCTCGCGCTGAGCCTGCTCGGCGCCCTGCTCCTGGTCGCCGCCGGGTACCTGTTCTTCGACCTCCACCTGCCGGCCTCCCCCGGGGCGGCCGCCGCGACCGTCGGGGCCCTGCTCCTCTCCGCCCTCGCCATGTACGCGCTGGGGGGCGTGGTGGCCGCGGTCGCACGCTCCGAGCGGGCGGCGGTGGCCATCGCCAACCTCGTCTACTTCCCCATGATCTTCCTCTCGGGGGCGACCATCCCCCTGCAGATCTTCCCGGACGTCATGAAGACCATCAGTTCCGCACTGCCCGCGACCTACGCGGTCGAGCTGCTCCAGCACGCCTGGCTGGACGGTTCCGCCGACGTCGCCCTCGACCTGGGCGTCCTCGCCGGCGTGGTCGTCCTGGGCACGGCGGCCGCCTCACGACTGTTCCGGTGGGAGTAGCGGTGCCGGCCGCCCGCCCGCCGCTCGCCGAGCAGGTCCCCGCCACCGCCTACCTCACCGCGCTCGCCCGGGCCCGCGCCACGGCCGAGCCGGACGGCGCGCTGCGCGACCCGTACGCCGACCGCTTCGCCCGCCACTGCCCGGACTCCATCGTCCGCGTCACCCGGCACACCGCGGGGACGTCCGTCGTCATCGCCCGCACCCTCGCGGTCGACCGCCTGCTGTCCGAGCTGCTCCCGGCCGAAGCCTGGGACGTCTGCGTCAACCTCGGCGCCGGGTTCGACGCGCGGACCCACCGCCTGGACTGGCCCGGCACCTGTCGCGTGATCGAGATCGACTGTGCTCCCGTCCTCGACCTCAAGGACCGCCTGCTGCCCGCCGCGACGGCGCCCGTCCCGGTGGAACGACTGCGCTGCGACCTCCGCGATCCCACCGCCCTCGCCGGGCTCCTGCGGCCCCGCACTGCGGGCCGTAGAACCCTCCTCGTGGCCGAGGGGCTGCTCACCTACCTCACCGCGGGCCAGGTCCGCGCCCTGGCCGCCGAGGCGGGCGAAGCGGCCGACACCGGCAGCGCATGGATCTGCGACGTCCTCTCCCCCGCCTCCGCACGCGCCCTCACCACCGCCGCCCGCGCCGCCGGCACGGCCCTCACCATGCACGGCCTGCCCGACCTCGGCCCGTTCGAGGCCGCCGGCTGGTCCTGCGAGCGCCTCGAACCGCTGCCCACGGCGCGACCGCCCGGCCGACCCGCCGGCGCGGGCCGGCAGGTGCCCGACAGCGTGCTGCAGCTGAGGCGGGTCGCGCGGTCTGCGGTCAGTCGGTGTGGAAGGGGGGAACGGTGAGCGTGTCGGAGCAGGACGTGTCGTAGCCGCCGGAAGGCCGGTCGAGGAAGCCCACCAGGATCGCGCGGGCACAGTCGGACTGGTCGAACACGGCGTGGCCGAGGCCGGGGAACACCAGATGGCGGGAGCGGGTCAGCCCGGTGGCGGCGGCAGCGGCCCAGCGCGTGCCGGCGGGCCCGTCGAAGGATCCCGACATCAGCAGGGTGGGCACGTCGCTGCGGGCCGGGGCGCTCACGCGGGGATCGGCGCGTCCGACGTCCCACGCCTGGCAGTCGGAGAGGATCCGGGAGACGAACTCCTGTTGCGGCAGCAGGGACAGCACCTGTCCGGGGAGGTCCGGGAGGGAGGCCTCGGCGGCGGCCTGCAGCTTCCGGCGGTCGGTGAACGCCGCCTGCTCACGGCAGACCACCCCGTAGAACAGGCCCCAGCCGACGAATCCGGGCGGCGACTGGCCGGCCAGGATCGTCCTGGCGGCCGGCAGGCCGTCGCCTGCGGCCAGGGCGTGGATCGCGGCCGGCAGGGTGGTCAGGGCCCAGGGCGGCAGGGCGGACACCACGACCATGTTGGCCAGTTGGTAGCCGTCGATGACCACGGTGGTGGCCGGGTTTCCGCCCTCGCCGGGCACGGTCACCGTCAGCGGTCGGCGGTTCAGCCGGCGCACGGTGGCGTTGAACTCCGCCCGCAGGTCGGGGTAGGCCGCCCGGCAGGCCGGCTGGGCGGCACACGCGGCGAACACGGCCCCGTACTGGTCGGCGGCGTTCGTCCACAGTCCTTCCAGGAGGTTGAGGTGCGGGGCGACGACGGAGTCCAGGACCGTGCTGCGGATGCCCTGCGGGTGGTCGCGCAGCAGTTGGAGGGCCAGATCGGTGCCGTAGGACATCCCGTAGACGTTCCACTCCTCGATGCCCAGCGCCGTGCGCAGATCGGCGATGTCGGCGGCGTTCTCGGTGGTGTCGTACGCCGAGAGGTCATGGCCCGACCTGCTCCACCGGGTGCGGCACGCCAAGGTCGCCGCGGCACCTTTGCGGGTGGTCTCCGGGTCGGTGGCCACCAGGGTGACGGCCTTGCGGGTGAACGCGTCGATCTCCGGGCAGTTCAGCAGGGGCTCGGAGCGCCCCGTGCCGCGCTGGTCGACGAAGATGACGTCCCGGTCGGCGTTGATCGCCGGCTTGAGCCGGGTCACGCCGACGGCGTCCAGCAGCCCCGATCCGCCGGGCCCGCCGGTGAGCCAGACCACCGGGTCCGGCCTGGGCTGCGCCGCGGCGGCCTTGAGCCGGGCCACCGCGATCTTGATCGTGCGCCCGTCGGGTTCGGCGCGGTTCTCCGGCACCGTCAAGTACCCGCAGCTGAACTCCGGACCCAGCGCGGGCACGCCGGGAAGAATCGGCGCGGGGCACGCCGCCGCTGCGTAGCCTGCCGGACGGGTCGGTGCCTTGCACGATCCCGGGATGCGCAGAGCGGTCCCGGGGAAGATCCAGTGGCCGTGGTCGTCCGTGCCGAACACGGGTGGACCGGGGTGTTCACGAGCAGCGCTCCCGAGGGCCGGCTGGTTGGCCTCGTAGATCTCGGGCCACCGGTCCGCCGCGCCCAGGTACCTCAGGGCGAGGTGCGACAGCCGGTCTTTGCTGACGACCGTGTGCGTCGGACACGCCCGCTCGACCGGAGTGCGCGGCGTGGCCGCCTGCAGCGGCTCGGTGGTGCGGGTCCCGGACGGTGCGGGCGCCGGATGGGCCGAGGCCGAGCCCCCCGGGGAGAAGACGACGGAGCCCACGGCCAAGCAGCCGACGACCGCCCTCGTCGTGCGGCGCAACCGTATTCGAGGGCGTTTCGATTCCCGCAGCTGCTCGCGACGCATAGCCGTTCTCCTCGCCAGAAGCACCAACCGTCATCCGTGCAGCACGCTATGTGACCCGTCGCGGAAGCGCCCTTCACGTTGACCCGAACGGATGCGGTACTCCCTGTGGGGGCCTGTCAGAAGGTGATCGTCCGGCCTTCGGGCGCGGCCTGGTGGGCGGTGTACGCGACACCGTGGACCTTGAGCCCCGCCGGGTCGCAGAGGGTGATCGTCCCACCGTGGTTGTCGAGCCGGAAGCCGTTGCCGCCGGCGATGGTGATCGTGGTGCCCGGCTGCAGCTGTCGGGACGGCAGGGGCAGCCGATGCATCTGCTGGTCGACCAGTTGCCAGCCGGTGAGGTCGACGGAGGCGGCGGATGCGTTGAGCAGTGTCACGCTCTCGGCCTCCGGTGCCGGTCCGATCGGATTGACCAGTGCGGCGATGATCCGCAGGGGCTCTTCGTGGTCGACGGTCCTTCCCGGTGCGGCGGGGATCGTGTGGCCGGTGGTGGGGTCGGTGTGCCACTTCTGGGACTGGAAGGCGAGGAACACCGCGACCCACCGGTCCTCGGCGGGCAGGTGGAAGAGCAGACCGCCGTCCTGCCAGACCCCGTCCTGAGGGCGGAAGCCCTTGCTGTTGCCCTGGTTCATGTGGACTTCGTGGACGCCGTCCGACGGCTGGAACCCGAACTCGTCGTCGTGCTCGTGGGGCTCGGGGCCGAAGCGCTCGCCGAAGACGTAGAGGGCGATCGCCCGGTCCGCGATGGCCCGCTGGACGTAGTGGTCGAACACGTCGGAGAGGTCGTTGTCGATGCCGGGCAGGTCCGGCGGGAGCACCCGCATGGAGGCCGGATCGAAGAGGTTGCCGCGGATGAAGTCGAGACCTGCGCCGCCCGCCTGTCTGGGCAGCTCCTTCCATCCGCTGCCGGCGGCCGGGAGCAGCCGTGTGAGGGGATGGCGGAAGTCGTCCACCACCACGTACCTCAGCTCGTGCGGCGAAATCTTCGAGCGCACGTTGACGGCGGCCCGGTAGTGGGTTCCGTCGTCGTCTTGGAGGTGGACCTCGTAGTGGGGTGTGTTGACGCCTCCCTCGCGGTGCCGGTCGACGGCTCGGGCGGCCAGCACACCGTAGTTCTTGAGGGGCATCCGTCATCCTCCCGCGCGCACGGTACGTCAGATCGGTCTCGGCGTCGCCGTCCGGTCAGGACACCGCCGTCTTCCGGACCGGGACCACCGTCGCAGCCGGCCCGTACGGGGCGAAAGCCGCTGACCGGACGAATCGTTCACGGCGCCCACCGAGGTGGTGCCCCGACCCGGCGACGCGTCGAGGACGTGTACCCGCGCGGGCGAATGACAGAGTCGAACCGCGGGCGGGCGAGCGACCGGTCGGCCCTGCTGCCACGACCGGCCCGTCCCGCCCGACCGGAGTCGGCGTGCTTCGCGCACCTCACGAGAACAGGAGCACGCTCATGCGCCTCTACGCCCGGACTCCGGCACGTCGGCTCCGGCAGGTGCTCGCCGATGTGATCGCCCTGGTCCTCATCGCGGTCTCGGTCAGGTGCGCCGTGGCCGTCCATGACGCGATCATGCTGCTGGCCGAGCCGGGACGGAAGGTGCAGACGGCGGGCGACGACCTCGCCTCCGGACTCGACGACGCCGGCGATGCGGCTTCGAGGGTGCCGCTCGTCGGGGGCCTCCTGAAGAAGCCGCTCCAGTCCGCTGCCGACGCCGGCACCGGCCTCGCCGACGCGGGAGAATCGCTGACGGACTTCGTGGGCCGCGTGGCCGCCCTGACCACGTTCGCCCTGATCACCACCTCGGTGGCCGTCGTCCTGGCCCTGTGGCTCCCCCCACGCCTGCGTTGGATCCGGCGCAGCGCCATCACCCGGCGCCTCCTCGACGCCCCCGGCGGCTCCGACCTGCTCGCCCTGAGGGCCCTCAACGGGCCGATGGGCGATCTCGCAGCCGTCCCGGCCCCGCCCGGTGGCCTCGCCGATGCCTGGCGCCGCGGGGACCGGCAGGCCATCGCCGACTTGGCCGGGGTCGCGCTCAGACGGGCGGGCTTGCGGCCCTGACGGCGGAGCCGGGGACGGCAGGGCCTGTCAGCCGGTGCATCCCGGGACCGCTCCGGCCGGGCTGCAGTTGTTCGGGTGGTTGTCGCGGACGTCGTCACCGTTCAGGGTGAGGGTGCCGGACGCCTTGAAGATGCCGCCGCCGTCGCCCGCCCGGTTGTCTTTGACGGTGTTCTTCTCCAGTGTCGTGGTGCCCAGTCCGGTCGTGCCGCCGGCGTGGTAGAGGCCGCCGCCGCGCGCGGTGCGGTCCGTCGCGGTGGCGGTGTTGCGGAGGACCTCGTTGCGCTTGGCCGTCAGGGTCCCGCCGTCGGGGTTGTCGATCCCGCCGCCCTCGGCCGTGCCGTTGCGTGCGCTGGCTTCGTTGCCGGTGATGTGGCTGTCGGTCAGGTCGAGGGTGCCGAAGGGGCCCACGCGGATGCCACCGCCGCGGGCCGTGCCGTGGTCGGCGACCGCCCGGTTGCCGCTGATCTTCACCTTGGTCACGGTCATCAGGGCGTTGTTCGCGATGCCGCCACCCTGGGCGAGACCGTGCGGAGCGTCCGACGTGTTGTCGCTGACGGCGCCGCCGGTCACGATCAGCCTGTCGGGCTCCAGGATGCCGTTGGAGACGGCGGCACGCGCGGTTCCGCCCGGGGCGTAGGAACGGTTCTTGCTGATGACGGTGTTCTCGACGGTCGTGCGGGCGAAGCTGATGAGGGCCGCCCCGAAGGCGACGCTCTCGGTGTCGGCCGTGACGGTGGCCGTGTTCCCGGTCAGTTGGGAGCCGGTGACCGTGAGCGGGCCGTCGTTCGCGATGGCACCGCCCGCGGCGAGGCCGCCGGCGCCGGCACCGCTGTAGATCACGTGGTTCCCGGTCACCTCGGTGTCGGTCACGGTTCCGGTGCCGGGGTTGTCGATGGCGCCGCCCTGGGCGAACAGGTCGGACCGGGCCGTGTTCCCGGTGAACTTGCTGCGGTTGACCTTCATCGTTCCGGCGTTGGAGATGCCGCCGCCGCAGGCCAGGCCCGGGGGGTCGGGGAAGGCAGGGCAGTCCGTGGCGAAGCCGCCGCTGATGGTCGTGCGGGTGAGGGTGAGGTTGCCCGTCCGACCGACGAAGAGGATCCGGAACTTCGGCGTCTTGCTCCCGTGCTCGTCCCGGCTGATCGTGGCCCCACGCCCGTCGATGGTGATCTCACTCGTGATGACGGGCAGCCCGTTGCCGGGGTTCACCGGGTCCGGCGCCGTCAGCTTGTACGTGCATTTGCGCGCCAGCCGGATCCTGTCGGGTCCCGGTGAACTGTTGGCCGCGTTGATCGCCGCGACAAGACTCGGAACCGAGCAGTCCAGCTGCACCGGGACGGCGTGAGCGGCCGGAACGGGGACCGCGGCGAGCACACCCGCGACGAGACCGAGGACAGCCTGGACATGCCGACGAGACATCAGGGACTCCTTCCTCCACGGCGTACGGCCGACCGCACGGACCGCAACCAGCCGAGCCCAGCCGACCATGCGCGACCGCCGTCGGCTCCCCGGCGTGATCCGTACGGGCGGGCGGACAGCCCGGACGGGCGAGCCATGACCCGGAACGGAGCAGAGGAGAGGCACGGCGGGCCGCCCCCATGGCACTTCGGGGCGGCCCGCCCCCCCCGTCAGTAGCCGTACGGGCTCCAGCGGCCGAACCGGGCGAGCAGCACGCGGGTCCGGTCCGTGTCCAGGCCGAGGGCCGGGGCGACGTGCTCGGGGTCCTGGTTCAAGGTGTCGTGGGCCGCGTGGTAGCCGACCCGGCCGGCGAGGACCTCCAGGCGGCGGGCCGCCCGTACCGCGGCCACCGGCGAGTCCTTCGCGAGCTGTTCGACGGCCAGCTCCACGTCGTCCAGCAGCACCTCCAGCTCCGGGGGGAGCGCGACGGCCCGCCGTTCGACGTCGGCGATGTGCCCGTCGAAGTCGTCCTGGCACCGGTCCGCGTCGTCCAGACCGGCCGCCTCCAGCTCCTCCTCGCCGATCGCCTCCCAGTCGAGCCGGTGCTCCGGCCCCGTCCAGCCGCACGAGCACACCGCCCGCAGGCACGCGGCGCGAGGAGCGGTCGGCCAGCCGCCGTCGTACACGCTCCAATGGCTGACCGACTGGCCGTCGGCGGCGGAAGCGGCGTCGAAGTACACCGGGCCGGGGACGCTGCCGTCCGCGAGCAGTACCCCCACCCGGCCCTGGTGCGAGGCGCCGAACTCCTCCGACTCCCAGGTCTCGTCCATGCGTGATCCTGATCCCTCCGCTCGACGCGCCGGACCACCCGGCCGGCAGCACGACCATCGCGCACCCGACCCCCGCGCGGCAGGGGAACCGTCGAAGTCCCTCCCACCGGGGGCCGGCCCGGGGCGGGTGGGCGGGCGGGCGCCGGGTCACGGCCGGGATGCACCCGTTGCCCGGGCCGCCCTCGACGTGGCGTGCACGGAGCCGAGCAGGCTCAGGGCCTCGGCGCTCGGGCTGCCCGGTTCGGCGTGGTAGACGATCAGCTGCTGGCCCGGGGCGTCGCGCACGTCGAAGGCGTGGTAGGTGAGGTGCAGCGCGCCGACGTCCGGATGGAGGAAGTGTTTGGCAGCCCGGGTCTTGCCGCGCACGGTGTGGGTGCTCCACAACCGGGCGAAGTCCGCGCTGCGCTGCGTGAGTACGCCGACCAGGTCCCGGAGCCGCGGACTGCCCGGGTCCAGTCCGTCGGCCTCGCGCAGGTGGCCGACGACGGCCCGGGCCGTCTCCTGCCACTGGGTGTGGAAAGGGCGGCCGACCGGGTCGAGGAAGACCATCCTGGCCAGGTTGTCCACCTGCTCGAAGGGGGCGTAGAGGGCCTCGGCGAGGGCGTTGGCGGCCAGGACGTCGAGCGTCGGGTCGATGACGAACGCCGGGGTGTCCGGGTAGCCGTCGATCAGCGCGCGCAGGGCGGACCCCACCCGGTCCGTCGTGGCCGCGGCGAACGGGCGGGAACGCGCCGTACCGGCCAGCCGGTGCAGATGGGCCACGGCGTCGGCGTCCAACAGCAGGGCGCGGCCGAGCGCGTCCACCACCTGCGCCGAGGGGCGGCGCTCGCGCCCCTGCTCCAGGCGTGTGTAGTAGTCCGCGTTCACCCCCGCCAGGACGGCGACCTCCTCGCGGCGCAGGCCGGCGACGCGGCGCAGGCCGTGGCTCACCATGCCGACCTCGTCGGGCCGTACGGCCGCCCGGCGCGCGCGCAGGTAGTCCCCCAGGTGGTTGTCGGTCATGTCCCCAGGCTAGGTCGCGGACCCGGGGCCGTGCCTGGGTGTGCGGCACCCAGGCAGCCCGCGGCCTGGGTGGTGGGCGCTGCCCCGCCCAGACTCGGTGCCCTACCGAGAGAAGGAGTCGGGTATGAGCATGAGCACCCGTACAGCCAAGGTCATCGCCGTCACCGGGGCGAGCAGCGGGATCGGCGAGGCGACTGCCCGCCGGCTCGCCGCCGACGGCCACCGCGTGTTCCTCGGGGCACGCCGCACGGACCGTCTGGACGTGCTCGTCAGGGACATCACCGACGCGGGCGGGACAGCGGCGGCCCGGCGGCTGGACGTCACCGACGCCGCCGACGTCCGGGCCTTCGTGTCGGCCGCCCGCGACCTCTACGGGCGGGTGGACGTGGTGGTCAACAACGCCGGGGTGATGCCGCTCTCACCGCTGGAGGAACTGAGGACCGCGGAGTGGGACCGCATGATCGACGTGAACGTGCGGGGCGTCCTGCACGGGATCGCCGCCGCGCTGCCCGTGATGCGCGCGCAGGGCGGCGGACACGTCGTCAACGTCGCCTCCGTCGGCGCCTACGAGGTCGTCCCCACCGCCGCCGTCTACTGCGCCACCAAGTTCGCCGTCCGTGCGATCTCCGAGGGCCTGCGCCAGGAATCCGCCGGGGACGTCCGGGTCACGGTCGTCTCCCCGGGCGTCACCGAGTCCGAACTCGCCGACGGCATCGCGGATCCGGCCGCGCGGAACGCCATGAAGGCCTACCGGGCGGTCGCGATACCGGCCTCCGCCATCGCGGACGCCATCGCCTACGCCCTCTCCCAGCCGCCGGAGGTCGACGTCAACGAGATCGTGGTCCGCCCGGCCGCGAGCAACCAGTGAAGGAAGGAACGCCCATGCCCGACCCTCACGCCATCGACGACGGCCTGCACGGCCTCCACGGCCTGGCCCGCAGGCTGCAGGCCCTGGAGGACAAGGAGGCGCTGCGCGCCCTCGTGATCCGCGGGTGGCGGGCCCTGGACCGCAAGGACTGGGCGACCTGGTCCGCCTGCTGGGCCGAGGACGCCGGACTCGACTTCGCCCCTTGGGGGACGATCCGCGGAAGGGACGCGATCCGCGCCAAGGTCGAGGAGGCCGAGGCGCCCTTCCCGAGCATCCAGCACCACATCCTCAACCTGCACTTCGACGTGGTGGGCGATCGGGCGACCGGCATCGGTTACATGTGGTTCGTCGCCGTCACCGCGCCCGGGAGGGCTTCCTCCCCGTACTCCATGGGCGGCCCCTACGACTGGGAGTTCCGCCGGGACCGCGAGCGGGGCTGGCTCCTGGTCCGGCAGCGGCTCGGGCTCTGGTGGACCCATGGTGAGGACACCGGGGCCGTCTTCGAGCAGGGGTGACCGCTGTTCCCCGGCGGCGGGGCCTCAGCCCGAGGAGTCCGGCATCGACGCCGTGATGACGGAGAAGGCCCCGCCCTGGGGATCGGCGAGGACGGCCATCCGGCCGGCCGCCATGTCGAAGGCGGGGGCGAGGACACTGCCTCCGGCGCGGACGGCGGCGGCCTGCAGCTCGTCCACGTCGTCCGCGTGGAAGTACGGCTGCCAGTGCGGCGGGACGCCGGGCGGGAGGTTCCTCACGTCCATCATCCCGGCCACCGCGCGGTCGTCGACCTTGAACTCGATGTACTCCTCGGCGCCGGGCATCTCGGACCGGGCCGTGGTGACGGGCAGGATCGCGGAGTAGAACGCGGAGGCGGCGGCGAGGTCGCCGGTGGTGAGCTCGTTCCAGATGAGCGCGCCGTGCTCGTTGACGATGCCCGCGCCGTCGAAGGTGCGGGGTTCCCACAGGCCGACGACGGCGCCGCCCGGGTCGGAGATCACGGCCATCCGCCCGAGCTCCATGACGTCCGTCGGGCCCATCGTGACCGTGCCGTGCGCGTCCGTGACGGACTTGACGGTGGAGTCGATGCTGTCCGTGGACAGGTACGTGGTCCACACGGTCGGCGGCAGCGGGTCCGGCACCGTACCGTCCGGGTTCATCGCCTTCATGATCCCGGCGACCGGCTTGCCCTTGAGGGTGCAGACGGAGTAGCCGCCCGTCTCCGCCGGGCCGATCTCGCCCTGCCAGCCGAACAGGCCGCAGTAGAAGTCGATCGCGGCCTGCTGGTCGGGGACCATCAAGTCGATCCAGCAGGGGGTGCCGGGCTTGTAGCGGCCGTTCATCTCGGGCACGGGGGCTCTCCACGGTGAAGTAGTCGGACGGGGCGTCCCCTACCCGGCCCGTGCGGGGCCCGAATCGGGCCACACGGGTGAGCGCGTTCGCGTCCGGGTGGGACCCCGTCGAGCCTCGACCGGTTGCCCGACCGGGGCCGGGGGGGGGGGGGGGGGGGGGGGGAGGGGGGGGGGGGGAGGGGGGGGGGGGGGGGGGGGGGGGGGGGGAG
>NZ_JBVHVT010000063.1:0-14657 GCF_055564695.1 Streptomyces sp. NPDC029014 | reverse complement strand
GTACTCCTCCTCGCCTCCGCCCGCGCGCCTCCGTCCCCCCTCCCCCCCTCCCCCCCCCCCCCCCCCCCCCCCCCCCCCCCCCCCCCCCCCCAGGCCCTGGGCGGTCAGGCGGGACGCGGGACGTACGCCAGGCCGTGCGCGCCGGCTTCGCCGAGTTTGGCGACGTCCAGCCGGGCCAGGCGTTCCATGGTTTCCAGGTCGACGATGTCGACCGTGGAGGAGATGACGCAGGCCACGTAGGCGAGTCGGCCCTCGGGGGAGGAGGTGATGGTCAGCGGGAAGTGCCCGACCTCGACCTCGCCCAGCTTCTTGCGGGTGTCGGCGCTGAACACGGTGAGGCGGCCCGGTGCGTGGCGTCCGAGTTGCGCCCCCGGCTCGGCCGTCATGCGCAACTCGCCCGCGAGCAGCTTGCCCGTCGAGGTCAGGTGCACCGGCAGGATGACGTTGTCGGTGGGCAGGGTGTCGACGACGGACGCCGTCGAGGGGTCGATGACGCGGATGCCGGTGGCGGGTCCCCCCTCGCTGCTGCCGGAGAAGTTGCCGTACGGCGCGGCGACGAAGACGCCGTCGGCGGAGACGGCGAGCCCCTCGCTGCCCGGGACCTCGACCTTCGCGGTGAGGACGCCCCGTTCGAGGTCCACGACGGACACGAACGGTGCTTCCTTGTTGGTGGCGTAGCCCGTGCGCCCGGCCGGATCGATCGCGAACCAGTGCGGGCCGGGCGCGTCCGTGTCGATCCTGCCCAGCGGCCGACGGGTCCCGGTGTCGATCACCACGACACCGCCGGGCCGGTCCTCCCCGGCTTCCACGCTGACGTACAGCCGCCCGCGCACCGTGTCCAGCGCCAGTCCGTGCGGCCCGTGTTCCGGGGCGAGGTCGACGACCTCGACGATGCGGCGGCTGTCGGGGTCGATGACGGCCAGCTCGGTGCGGCGGCCGGCGTTCGCGTGGTAGTAGCCCGAGCGGTACGTCAGCGTGCACCACAGCAGTCGCTGCGTCGGGTCGTAGCACAACTCGTGCGGCTCGGCGGGGACCTGTACGTCGCCGAGCTGCCGGTCGGAGGCGGCGTCGAAGAACGAGACCGTCGGGCCGCTCTGACTGACGACGGCGAGTACGTCGCCTTCTCGACCGGTACGGGGGGACTGCTGCACAGCGGCTCCTTGAACGGGGGCGAAGCGGAAAGGGCACGCGTTTTCGCGGGCGTCTCCACTCTCCGGTGCCGGCGGATGCGACAGCAATGCAAAGATCGGCATGCAATCATTGCCGCAAGCGCAAAAGTGCACTTCGGGAGAGGCGATCAGTGGATCTCAACCTGCTGCGGGTCCTGGACGCCCTGCTCCAGGAGAACAGCGTGACCCGCGCCGCGGAGCGCCTCGGCACCTCGCCCGCGGCGGTCAGCCGCACCCTGGCCCGGCTCCGCCGTACCGTCGGCGACCCGCTGCTGGTCCGGGCCGGCCAGGGGCTGGTCCCGACCCCGCGCGCCGTGGAACTCCGCGGGGAGGTCGGGGCGTTGCTGCGCAGCTGCGACAACGTACTGCGGCCCGGTGCCGGGTTCGACGCCGCGCACCTCCAGCGCACGTTCACGGTGCAGGCCGCCGAGCTGCTCCTGGTGGGATTGGCGGGGAGCCTGATCGAGCGGCTCCACGCGGAGGCCCCGCAGGTGGACGTCGTCTTCCTGCCGGAGGCCGTGGAGGGCGGTCCCGGGCTGCGGCAGGGCTCGGTGGACGTCGAACTGGGCGTCCTGGGACACCTGGACCCCGAGATCCGGACCCGGCAGCTCACCCGGATGCCACTGGTCGGCATCGCCCGCAGCGGTCATCCCCTCTTCGACGGGCCGATCGACGCCGAGCGTTTCGCCGCGGTCGACCACATCGGCATCTCCCGTCTCGGCAAGCGCCTCGGGCCCATCGACAGCGCCCTCGCGGAACTCGGACTGCGCCGCCGGACCGCGGTCGTCGTGCCCAGCCACACCAGTGCGATGATGCTCGCCCGGGACACCGACCTCGTCGCGCTCAGCCTGGCCGGCTGGCTCCCCGACACCGTCGCGGCCATGGGCCTGCGGACGTTCCCCGTCCCCCTCGACCTGGAACCCCTGGACCTCGGGATGGCCTGGCACCCCCGCAACTCGGCGGACCCGGGGCACCGCTGGTTCCGCGACCACCTCGCCTCCGCCGTCCTGACCCCGGCCGCGGACCCTGGGCCTGGACGTCGGCTATGAGCATGCGGTAGCCGACGTCGAGCGTTGCCCGGCCGAGCAGATCTGCATGGCGTTCGTGCCACAGGCCGGAAGACAGGTCGTCGGACAGGCGTGCCAGGCCCGGGCGGAGGACGTCCTCGCCGGTCTGGGCGAGCATCGAGATCCCGGCCCGCACGTGCGGATCGAGGTACGCCTGGGGTCGGCGCCAGAAGGCGGCACCGAAGCCGTCGGTGCAGTCGTGCGGGATCGGCACCGTCTCGATCCGGGCGCCTCCCAGAAGTGCGGCGAGCCGGTCGACCGCCACGGCCCTTTCGTCGTCGAACGCGGCCGCCTCCGGCACGTACTCGTCCAGCGGCCAGAACACGCGCGATGCCGCTCACCTCACCCACAACTGGGCTACGGACGGGGGCAGTTGACTGAAGCCGGTCAGGTAGCGGGCAGTGGACGGTTCGCGAGCGGGAGCAGGCGGTCGGCGAGGAAGGCGAGGATCTCGTCGCGGGCCCGGACCGTGGGATGGCCGGCCTCGTCGACGAGATGGGCGGTGACGACGCTGTGCGGGGTGCCGACCAGATCGGCGAAGAACGGCGGCGGGGCCTGGTTGGCGGCGCCGTCCGGGAGGACCCGCCCGTCGAAGGCGTCGCCGAGCAGCGCGCGGTAGGCCGCGAAACGCTGCCCCGTGCACCAGCGGTCGCCCTCGAAGCGGTAGGCGAGGACGGTGAGTCCGTCGCGTTCGATCCGGTCGCGCACGGCCCGCGCGTCCTCCGCGTCCAGTTCGAGTCCGCCCGGGTCGTCGAGGGGCAGCGACGGGTGGTTGACCACCGGGGCGATCACCGCCGGCTCCAGTGCCATGGTGAGGGCGAAGTTACCGGTGAAGCACAGCCCGATCGTCCCCACTCCGGGCCCGCCGCACGCGGTGTGGGCCTGGCGGGCCAGGCCGCGCAGCCAGCGGGTCACCGGGCTGGTGCCGCCACCCGCGAAGGCGCGGAACTCCGCACTGATGCAGGCGCGGCGGACGACCTCCCGGCCGCCGTCGGCCGTGGGGAAGGCGCCGTCCGTCCCGAACAGGGAGGGGACGTGGACCGTGAAGCCCGCGTCCCGCACCCAGCGCGCGAGCCGCAGCACGTCGGGACTGATGCCCGGCATCTCGGGCAGCACCACGACCGCGGGCCCGGCCCCGGCCGCGTACACCGTCTTCTCCACCCCCTCCACGGTCACGGTCCGGCGGGTGAAGTCGGTGATCGGATCATCGTTGCTCATGGGGTCACCCTGGGCCGGCGGGCGGCCGCCGGACGAGGGGCGGGATCGCCGGGGCCAGGGGTAATCTCGCCACACCGGAGGGAGGTACGCGGTGGAGGCGGAGGACGGTGGGGGTGCGGGTGCCGGGCCGGGTGCGCTGCGGGTCGGGGTGCTGGCGTATCCGGGCTGCTTCGCGTCCGAAGTGTTCGGCGTGCCCGACCTGCTGACGATGGCCGGGCACGTCGCCGGACCGGACGCACCCGGCTACCGGGTGTCGGTCGTCTCACCGCGCCGCCGGGTCATCGCCTCGGGCGGCGCGAGCCTGGACGTGCGCCCCCTGCGCCAGGTCGACGTCCTCGTGGTCCCCGGCTTCGAACTGTCCCCGGGCACGGACCTCGACGCACGGCTCGCCCGCCTCGCCCCCGAGATCGCGGCGATCCGCGCGCAGGCCACGGCCGGCACCGCTGTCGTCTCCCTCTGCGTCGGCGCGTTCCTGCTCGCGGCGGCGGGGCTGCTCGACCGGCGGCGGGCCACCACCTCCTGGCTGCACGCCGGCGAACTGGCCCGGCGCTGCCCGGACGCCGACGTGCGGCCGGAGCACCTGGTCGTCACCGACACGGGGGTGACGACCACGGCCGCGTTCAGCGCCATGTACGACTTCGCCCTGGACCTGATCCGGCGGCACAACGGCGCCCGAGTGGCCCGCACCACCGCCCGGGTGGCGCTCGTCGACGACGCACGGACCTCCCAGACCCCGTACGTCGACCCGCGGCTCCTCCCTCAGCCCGGCCGGGAGTTCTCCCAGCAGGTCATGCGGCGGCTCGACCAGAACCTCGCCGAACCGTACGACCTCACCGCCCTCGCCGAGGCCTTCCGGGTCAGCACCCGGACCCTGCTGCGCCGCTTCGCCGAAGAGACCGGACGCAGCCCGCTGGCCCATCTGCAGGCCTCCCGGGTACGCCGCGCCCGGCATCTCCTCGAAACCACCGACCGCACCGTCGCCGCCGTCGCCGCGGCCGTCGGCTACCGGGACCCCGGCACCTTCGCCGCCCTCTTCGCCCGCCACACCGGGCGCCGCCCGCGCGCGTACCGGGCCGCCTTCCGACGCACGGACCGGGCGTCCGCCCCGGACGGCGGTGTGGTGCTCAGCGCTCGCAGTTGATGGACTGCATCGGGACCACGGGCGTGGTGGTCACCGTCCACCGGGTGCCGGTCCAGATGACGGTCGGAGGAGTCGCGGCACCCATCCCGCTCGCCGTGTTGAAGTTCTGACCGGTGACGCCAGTGCAGATGGCTTGCGCGTCGATGGCCGCGAGCCGGACGTCCAGACCGTTGATCTTCGGAGTCTGGCAGACCGTATCGGTCGCGCTCACGGTGGAGCTCGCACAGGTGAGCGTCGCACCGTGCACGATCTGCGTCGCGATGAACTGCCCCATGACGGCCTCGGGGGCCGCCGGCCCGGTCGCCCCCGTTGCCCCGGTCGCTCCCGTTGCTGCCGTTGCTCCCGTTGCTCCAGTCGCTCCCGTTGCCCCGGTCGCCCCCGTTGCTCCCGTTGCTCCAGTCGCTCCTGTTGCCCCGGTCGCCCCCGTTGCTCCTGTTGCTCCGGTCAGCCCGGTGGCTCCCGTAGCGCCCGTTGCCCCGGTCGCGCCGGTCGCGCCGGTCGCGCCGGTCGCGCCAGTGGATCCGGGCGCGCCAGTGGGTCCGGTGGGGCCGGTCTGGCTCCAGGTGACCGTGGTTTCGCCGAACAGGGTGCGGCACCGCTGTCCGGCTTCGTAGTCGATGAGGCGGAGGTCGCCGGTGATGCGGCTGTAGCAGGCCGTGTAGACGCCGTTGGCACCGGGATGTCCGCCTGTGCCGTGCCGCTGAAGGTGCCGGCCAGGCAGAGGGTCGTTGCGGCAACGGTGACTGCCTTTGCGGCCCCACGGCCGGCCAGTCCGCAGGCCTTCGCCCACGCGGGTACGCGGTCGTCCTCCACATGGACGGCCGGGGTCGTGCCCGCCTCGGGCACGTCGTTCGAGGGGGCCGTCAGCCGCAGTGTGGTCCCGCGGCTGACGGGCGGCCCTCGTGTCGTCCTCCCTCCCGGCTACGTGGTGCTCGTCATGCGGGCGTACACGACGACGTTGCTGTCGTAGTAGTGCTTCTTCGGGTCGAAGTCGCCGCCGCAGGTGACCAGGCGAAGGCCGGCGTGGTCGACGTTCTTGTAGACCTCCAGCGTGGGGAACTGGGCCTTCGGGTACTCGGCGACCTGGTTCACCGTGAACGTGACCGTCTTGTTGTCCCGCCGGGTGACCTTGATCGTGTCACCGGCCTTCATCGTCTTCAGCTTCTCGAACACGGCCGCCGCGCCGTTCCACGTGACATGACCTGCGATCACCGCCGGCCCCTGCGAACCGGGAGTCGGGCCCGGCTCGTACCAGCCCGCGAGGTTGGGGTCCTTCGGGGTCTCCATGGTTCCGTCCTGGTTCTGCCGCAGCGTCTCCAGCGAGCTGGAAACACCGAGGGACGGAATCGTGATCTTCTGGGGCTCCGACCGGGCGAGGGCGGGCTCGGCCTGGCCCGTACCGCCGTGCGCCCCACCCCCCGACGACGCGTCGTGGCCGCCACTGGACGGCTTCCCGCTAGGGGCGCCTCCAGCGGCACCGCCGCCCGGTGTCCCGTTCTGCGCGGCCTGCCCCTGAGGGGTGGAATACGCACCCTCGTCCTGGCCGGAGCACCCCGCGAGGAGCAGCATGGCCAGGGCCGCGGCGGCCACGGGCCCCGTGGTCCGGCGACGGCGGAGCCGTGTGCCGGGCACCGCAGGTGCGGAGACGTGGGTGCTCACGCGGCACCCCCCGGAGTCTCCGAACGGACGGAGACCTCGGCGACCCGCTTGCGCGCGACGGCGATCCCACCCGCCGTTGCCGCGTACACGACGAGCGCCGCCCCGGCCATGATGGCGACCGGCAGCGCCTGGCTCTGCGAGGAGCCGCCGCCGGTCTCGATGCCGCCGACCGGAATGGACCCCACGGCCGCGCCCTTGACCTCTCCGCAGTTGGTCGGCGCCGTGGCCTCCTGGGGCAGCTTCGGGTCGAGCTCGCTCTTGCCGGCGCCCTCGAAGTCGTACTTGTCGTTCTTGTTGCGGTCGATGCCGTGCTGGACGACGTGCAGGTCCTTGATGTGGTCGACGACGTCCTGGCCGACGGTGATCGTCCGCTGGTAGGAGACCTTGCCCTTCCTGTCGGCGACGGGCATGCGGTCCACGGCGAGGCCACTGGTCGCCTTGGTGTCCCCGGACGTGGTGAGCGAGATGTTGATGTCGCCGTAGTCGCGGGTGGCCTCGGTGTTGCTGAGGACTCCGTCGCGGTCGGTGTCGTCACTGGCGTCCGGGCAGTGGAAGTCGTGGCCCTTGGTCGAGCCGTGCAGATGCTGTGCCGATGGCTGTCCGGGCACCATCCCCTCGGACTCGATGCGCACGGTCAGCTGGTTGCCCTTGAGGTTGAGCATGACAGTTCCGCGGGAACCGGAGTTGTTCAGCTGCGCCAGGTCGATCTGGTACGCCTTCCCGCTGTCGGCGAGAGCTGGACCGGAAATTCCCAGCGCCAGGAAAGCGGCGGCGGGCACGGTGGCTAGCACCACGAGACGGCGACCAGCGCGCTTGACTATCACATGCACTCCTGTTCCATGGATTCCCGGGGAGGGGAATCGCAGATCTTACGAGGGTGGATTGATCTCCCGGGAGGGTCCGGCTGCTTCTTCGAGGCGGCCGGACCCCGGGATTGATATGTGTTCCAACGATTTTCCGGATGGCCTACGCCCTTTATCCGGAGCAAGGGGAAACGCTTCGGATCCAGGGCCGGGCACGTCACGGAAGATCCCGTTCGGTCGGTCGTCGCCACCCGATACGAGGAATGGACCGTCCGCCGGTTACGCGACCGCCCGGGTCATGGACGACAGCGGTCCGCCGGTCATCCAGACGCGTGACACCTCGTCTGCCAGCAGGGGGAATCGAGCAGCCGCACAGAGCATTTCCGACAGCACGAGGATCGCGCGTGCCGTGCACTTCGGATCGCTGTTGCGGTGCAACCAGATGACCGCGTTGATCATGGGGCGGCGCCCGAGGGGAAGGGCCGTTCTCCTGGCGCCGGCCGCCACCTCGAGCGCCGAGCACCCCCCGCCGAACGGCAGGGCTTCCGTCCGGAGGATTCCCGGTGGCACGACCGAGTCCCGCACGTGCCGGAAGTGTGCTTCCGGCGGGGCCTGCCCGTTCTCGAAGGTGTTGCGGAATCCGACGATGCGGATGCCCGAGTTCTGCGAGAGGAGCTCGAAGTAGAGCTCTATGGACAGGCCCCTCAGCTGAATGTTCACGGGGAGGTAGCGCACCCTTCCCTCCCCGCCCCCCGCCTTCCTGGGGAACCCCGGCGCTCCCGCTGCCCCGGACCGGACGGCAGCGACGAGGTGCCGGTACTCCCCCACCGAGGCGTCCTCCAGGGAAAACGACACGGGTTTCAGCACGAGGGCATCCGTGAGGTGGGGGAGCTCGGGAATCGGTCTCCCCGGAGGGGATTCCACCGCAGCCGGTTCGATCCAGTTGGACTGGCGCACCACACAACCACCGCCTTCGACGACATGACCCGATCGACGACAGCTCGTCTCATCCGTGTCGCCGGGCCTGGTTCGGTCCACTTCTTTGTAGCCGTCCGTACGGAGGAGGGGCGAATACTTGCCCTTTGATGCTAAGAACTCCTCGAATGATTCGGCGTGGATGTACCGCCGGTGGCCCGTACTGCGGCGCCGCGGCTTCCGGGTTGACCTTGACACGGTGACAAGGTCTTCACTGCTGCCCAGGAGGTGGTCCCGGTGGTCATTCGGGCAGAGGAAACGAACACGGCGCGCGCTCTCCAGGGGCTGGAGAGCAGAGTTGCGTCGGTGCGGCTGCGGGCGGCCCTGGAGGTCGGCTCGGCCGCGGACCCCGGCTCCGTCGACGCGTTGATCGAGCGGTGTGCGGTCGAGCCCGACTTCCACGTGCGGGACATGCTGACGTGGGCGCTGACCCGCCACTCGTCCTCGGTGACGGTGCCGAAGCTGGTCGACGCGCTCGGCTCGGAACGCGCGCAGGCACGGAGTCAGGCCCTGCACACGCTGTCGAAGGTCGGGGACCGGCAGGCGTGGCCGGCGATCACGCGGGCGCTGCTGACCGACACCGACGACGAGGTGGCGCGCAGCGCCTGGCGGGCAGCGGTCGTCCTGGTGCCCGAAGCAGGCAGGATCGACCTGGCCGAGGTGCTGGCGACGCAGCTCGGACGCGGGGGGCTCGAGACGCGGTTGAGCCTGAGCCGGGCGTTCGTCGCGCTGGGTGCGGAGGTCCTGCCGGTGCTGCGTGCCGCGGGGACGGATCCGGCGCCTCGGGTACGTGAGCACGCCATCGCCACGGAACGGCTGGTGCGTGACCCTGATACGGGGTTCGGTTATGCCGTCGAGGAGGCGAAGCGGATCGTGGCGCTGGGCCCGACCGCTCGGGAGGAGTGACAGGACGTGTTGATCGGTGATGTGGCGCGGCGGTCCGGGGTCAGCGCCCGCATGCTCCGCCACTACGAGTCGCTCGGTCTGCTGCGGCCGACGGGGCGCACCGGGGCGGGCTACCGGGAGTACTCGAACGAGGACGTCCGGCGGATCTTCCACATCGAGAGCCTGCGGTCCCTGGGGCTGCCGCTGCGCGACGTCGCGCGGGCGCTGGACGATCCCGGGTTCGCCCCCTCCGAGCTCATCGCGGCCCTGGTCCGCGAGACGCAGGAACGCATCGCGGCCGAAACGGAGTTGCTGACGCGGCTGCAGCGGATCGGTGCCGCGGGACCCACCGACTGGGAGGACGTGCTGCGCAGCGTCGCGCTCCTGCACGCCCTGGGGTCGGAGAGCGCCGGGAAGCGGCAGCGCGCTGCCCTGTCCGCGGCCGAAGGGGGCGCTGCGGTGCCGGTGGAGGCCCTGGTCGAGGCTGCGTTGAACGAGGCGGAGCCGAGCGTCGCGGGAGCGCTCCGCTGGGCGCTGGCCCAGTCCGGCGATGCGGCACTGACCCTGCTGGCGCAGGGCCTGCGGTCGCCGACGGCGGAGGTGAGGGGACGCGCCGTGCGGGCCGTGGCGGAGATCCCGGACCCCGGGGCGACCGCGCTGCTGCGGGACGCCCTCGCGGACTCCGACATCGGGGTCCGCCGGTCCGCCGCGCTGGCGCTCGGGGCACGCGGGGTGGCCGAAGCGGTCCCGACGCTCATCGACATGATCGTCGACGGGGCGAACGACGTCGAAGCCGCCGACCTGCTCGGGGCACTGGCGAGTGACCCGTCGCTCGCCGACCACATCGTCGCCGGGCTGGTGGACCGCCTCGGCACGAACGCGGTGGAACCGTCCTCCCGGCTGCGGCTGGCGCAGGCCCTCGCGGAGATCCCCGGCAGCGCGGCCTCACGGGTCCTCGCCGACCTGGCACAGGACGGGGACCGTTCCGTCGCACTCACCGCGGCGTACGTTCTACAGCTGCGCGAGGCACGCTGACGGATCGGTCCCGCCGGCCGGACGGGGAGGAGCGGCTGCGCCGGCCACCGCCGCCCACGGGCGGCTCGGCAGCCTAACCGGGGAACGAGAAGTAGAGGTGGTCGCTGTAGAAGGACGCGAAGTGCTCCTGCCAGTCGGCGCGGACCGAGGCCAGCCACTCGTCGTCCTCGCCGGCGATCGCCGCCTCGGCCCGCGCGACGGCTGCGGGGATGCCGCTGGAGACCAGCCGCTCGACACCCGCCACCGGGTCCTCGTCCGTCATGGAGATCATCTCCCCGGTCTCCAGGATGAAGTACGCGGCCCGCTGCTTCTCCAGGTGGGCCGTGGTGCTTTCGACGCACGCGGCGAACTCGGGGTCGTCGTCGAGTCCGCGGCCCACCACGCGCAGTAGGTCGCCGAGCAGGGCCGCACCGCCGGCGTAGTCCGCGGCGATGCCGATCCGCGGGCTCCAGATCATGGACGGGACGATCGTCGTCCCGCACCCGGCCATGAGCTGGTGGGCGAGCGGGATGTCCCACTTGTGCTCGGATATGCACCTGATCGCCTTGGGGTTCGCCTGCTCGGTCGGCATCGAATCGGCGGAGTAGAGATATGAACGGTTTGCCATGGCGGCGACCCTAGCAACGCGGACCGACAGCGCCCGGCGCCCGCCGCGCCGCTGTCGTCGCGCATCACGGCGGTGGACGGGGTCCCCTCGTACGGCACTTGCGTCTCCTGCTTCTGTCGTGGTTGCGGGGTAGACCGCGCAGCCGCGGGGCGATCCCGCGACTTTGCCCAGCCTTTACTCGGGTCCCGTCGGGCCGTCGTGCCCGGTACCGGTGCCTCCGCAGGGCCGCACCGTGCCGTTTCGGCCACACCACGGGCCCGGCGCGGCCGAGGAACCGCGCACCGCCCGGCCTCCCGGCCGCCCTACTCGGCTTGCCCACCTCGCCGCTCCACCTGGACAAACAGGAGTGAATACCGGTCATGCTGCTGACGTTTGCTCATCACCCCTACGAACGTGCACACTTGCGCGAATTCCGGCCGGGCGCAGCGTCGCACCCCCCACTGCAGACAAGCCCGGCACTCGCCGTGCCGGCCACCAGCAAGTCAATGGGAGCTAGCGTTGACCACATCGGCAACTGCCCGTCAGCAGGACCTCCACAGCCTCACCGATGCCGAGCTGTGCGCGCTGCTGCGCAACGAGCGCCCCTCGGCGTCGAAGGGGCCCGAGACGAGCGACGTGATGGGTGAGGTGTTCGCCCGTCACCACTCCGCGGTGCTCGCGTACGCCCGCACGTGCTGCCGGGACCAGGCCACCGCCCACGATCTCGCCGCCGAGGCCTTCGCCCGCACGTACCGGGCCGTCGCCTGGGGCGCCGGGCCCGAGTACGCGTGGCGGCCCTACTTGCTGACCTGTGTGCGCCGTGTGGCGGCCGACTGGGTACGCCGCGGCGCCCGGACCCGGTTGTCGGACGACTTCGAGAAGTGGGCCGAGGACCTCGCCGACGGGCAGGACGTCGAGGCCGCCGTCGTGTCGGCGGAGGAGGGGTCGCTGGTGTTGCGGGCGTACCGGTCCCTGCCGGAGCGCTGGCAGGCGGTGCTGTGGCACGCCGTCGTCGAGCACGAGCCCGCCGCCGACACCGCCCGGCGCCTCGGGATATCGGCGGGAGGGGTCGGATCGCTGGCCGCGCGTGCCCGGGAAGGCCTGCGCGAGGCTTATCTGCGCGCCCACTTGGACCAGGCCGCGAGCGACGAGTGCCAGCACTACGGTGGCCAGCTCGCGGCCTCGCTCCGCAGACCGGGCAAACGCGTCACCCGGGATCTGAAGCGGCACCTCCAGGGGTGCGCCGACTGCACCCGGGCCGAGCGCGATCTGCGGGACGTCAACGGCCGTATGGGCGCGCTGCTGCTGGGCGGGATCCTGCTGTGGAACCCGGGCTCCTTCCTGTCGTCCACCGGCGGGCCCGGCATCCAGTTGGCGGCGAGCAAGCTGGGCGGGGCCAAGTTCACGGCGTCGCCGTTCGGCACGGCGAAATGGGCCGTGACCGTGGCGGCGGTCGCGGGTACGACGGTGACCGCCGTCGTGCTGCTGCCGGCTGACGACAGGTCGGGGCAGGCCGGTCCCGCCCTCATGGCCGTGGGCCCCGGCCCGGCGTCCGGCGCGCACCCGGACGCGGTGGCGACGACCGCGCTGCCGGAGCTCCTGTCCGCCACCGCGCAGGCCCCGGCCCCCACCACGGCCACACCGGGCGCCTCGACCGCGACCCTGCCCGTCACCGGCACGTCGGCCTCGCCCTCGCCCTCGCCCACGGCGTCGGCCTCGCCCACGACCGGTCCCGCCGGGCTCCCGCTGCGCAACGTCAACTCGGGGCTGTGCGTCGGTCCGGCCGGCGGCTCCGGCGCAGTGCTGGAGCTCCAGCCGTGCACGGGGGACGCCTCACAGGGCTGGCAGCGCCTGCCCGCCGGCCAGGGCACCTATCAGATCCGGCACACGGGTACGGGCACCTGCCTCGACGGCACCACCGCCGGCGGGAACAACGTCACCGTCACCCTGCGCCCCTGCCGGTCCGACCGGGGCCGCGACGCCCAGCTCTGGAGGTTCCAACAGCAGGGCTCGCCCGGCACCTTCCGGATCTGGTTCGTGCCGCAGGTCCCGCGCAGCGACTACCCGGACCACCTGCTGGGCCCGCAGAACTGGCCGAAGACCGACCCCCCGCACCCGGGCTCGCGCATGGTGCACCTGCCCAACTACTACGACTCCGCCAATTTCCTCTTCTCGATGGGGTGAGCGCCGCAGCTCGGCACCGCCCCGGGAGCTCGAAGGCCCGTGCCGGCGGGAGCGGATCGACCTGCTCGACGATCCGCTCCCGCCGGTGGCGGCTCCGCCCGTCAGAAGCCGCAGGCCGCTCGCGCATCGCGGAAGCGGTCGGGATGCCGCCGCCGGTACTCGACCAGGGACTGGGCGACGGCCGCTCCTTCGCCCACGGCGGCGCCGACCCGCTTGACGGAACCGGAGCGCACGTCGCCCACCGCGAACACGCCGGGCACGCTGGTCTCCATCGGCAGTGCGTCCGGGCCGGCCCCGCCGCTTCCGGTCAGGACGTACCCGCGGTCGTCGAGCTTCAGCATGCCGCCGAGCCAGTCGGTGGACGGGTGGCCGCCGATCAACGCGTACAAGCAGTGCGCGGAGACCGTTCGTTCGCCGCCGTCGCGGTGGCGCAGCCTGAGCCCGGTGAGGTTCGTCCCACCGAGGCACTCGGCCACCTCGGTCCCCAGGAGCACCTGCAGGCCCGGGGTCCGCTCGATGCGCTGCACCAGGTAGCTCGACATGGAAGCGCCGAGGTCGGTGCCGCGTACGAGCAGGGTGACGGTACGGGCGTAGCGCGCGAAGTAGAGGGCGGCCTGTCCGGCGGAGTTGCCCGCGCCCACCATGTACACGTTCTCCCCGGTGGCCGAGGGGGCATCGGACAGGCAAGCGCCGTAGTACACACCGGAGTTGAGCAGGCGGTCGACGCCGGGAGCTGTCAGGCGGTTCCAGTCCACGCCCGTGGCGACCACGACCGCGGCCGCCGTGACCGAGGCCGTCTCATCGGTACCGGCCTTGACGAACTCGACGGTGTGGTCGCCCGTGTCCATCGGGGTCACCCGACTGGCCACCCGGGTGGGCTGCCACTCGACGCGGGCCCGCCGGGCCTGCTGCAGGGCGCGCTGGGCGAGGTCACCTCCCGTCAGGCCCACGGGGAATCCGAGGTAGTTCTCGATCCGCGAGGTCGATCCGGCCTGCCCCCCGGGTGCGTCGTCCTCGATCACGACGACGCTCATGCCCTCGGCGGCGGCGTACACGGCCGCGGACAGGCCTCCGGGACCACCGCCGATCACCGCGACGTCGTAGTGGTCCTGCTCGGCCGGCCGGATGAGACCGAGCCGCTCGGCCAGCTCGCTGATCGAGGGATCCACCATCGAAGTGCCGTCGCCGAGCCGGACGGTCACGGGGGCGTCGCGTACGTCCTCCTCGGGCAGCCAGCGGAAGATCACGCCGCTGCGGCCCAGGAAGTCGCGCACCGCGTAGGCAGCGGGTGAGAAGCGGCTGCCGCGCACCTCGGCGGTCGGCAGATCGCCGTGACGGTCGGCGTTCCACAGGCACAGGGAGTCGTCGAGCTCGCTCCGAAGCCGCTCGGCCGGGTCGTCGTTGCTGCTCCGGACCGCCCCGCCGGCGGGGGCCTCGGACACTGCGTCGCCCCGCGCGTGCCCGGCGAGCGGGAGCCAGCGCATGCCGGGGACCTGTGCGGCCCCGGGGTCCGGTGCTTCGTCGGCGAGCACGGCGGCCACCGGTACCTGGCGGTCGGCAAGCGAGCGCAACGCGCGGACCACCTCCGCCGGCCCTCCGACCTGCAGGACGCGGAAGGAGGTCCGGTACCAGCCTTGCACCAGCTCGGCCGTCTCGTGCCGGCGGAGCGGGTCGGAGTCGGAGAGAACAATCACCGGCAGTGCGGCATCGGCCATCAGGAGGTCCTCCAGTGCGTACGGGACGGGTGATCGGCTTCGTCCTCCGGTCAACGAGCGGGAACGCCATACGAATCGGCTTCGGAGGAGCCCGTACGGGCGAGGGGAGCCGGGGGGGGGGGGGGGGGGGGCCTCCCCCCCCCCCCCCCCCCCCCCCCACCAAACCCCCCAAAAGACGCAAAAAAGGGTTCCCCCGGGCGATGGGTGTTTGTTCTTGTCG